>CAMWRB010000123.1 GCA_947176545.1 uncultured Porphyromonadaceae bacterium | reverse complement strand
GTGCCGACAAATGTAGATTCGCCGGCATGTTCGCGGAAATAAACCAGTTCTACGCCGATGGAGTCGCCGAGACCCTTAGTGTCTATACGACAGCTGACCTTGAAGGTCTCACCGGAGCGCAAAGCGTTGTTATCGTCGTAATTGACATTGAGCACCTGAATCTGGTCCCACTTGGAGACAACCTCCTCTTTCCATGCCACGATTTCGCGCGCTTTGGCAAAGTTGTGAGCCTCAAGTTTGGCAGCACGCTTGGCTTCGGGCTTATAGAAGCGTGCGATATAGTCATCAAGCTGACGCTTCATGGTGAAGTGAGGTGCGATGTGACCGATAGAGCGCTTGATATACTGAATCCATTCGGGACTGTAACCCTTATAGTTCTTGTTGAAGTAGAGGGGTACAATCTGATTCTCAAGCATCGAATATATAGTTGCGGCATCGAGACGGTCCTGCTGCTCGTTGTCGGTATAGGTTATCTTGTCAGTAAGAGCCCAGCCTGCTTCTTCGTCAAAGCGATAACCCTCGTACCACCATCCGTCGAGCACGGAGAAGTTGAGCACACCGTTCATTTCAGCCTTTTCACCCGATGTGCCGGATGCCTCAAGGGGACGAGTCGGGGTGTTGAGCCAGATGTCCACACCGGTCACGAGGCGCTTGGCCACAATCATGTTGTAGTCCTCCAGGAATATGATTTTACCCTGGAACTGTGGCATGCGTGAGATTTCCATGATACGCTTTATCAGGCCCTGGCCGGCACCGTCAGCGGGGTGAGCCTTGCCGGAGAAGATAAACTGGACGGGATACTGCTCGTTATTGACGATTTTGGCCAGACGGTCGAGGTCGGTAAAGAGCAGGTGTGCGCGCTTATAAGTGGCAAAGCGACGGGCAAAGCCAATAATCAGAGCGTTGGGGTTAATCTTGTCAAGGATTTTGACTACGGCTGAGGGGTCACCCTGGTTTTTAAGCCATTTCTCCTTGAAGTCGCGCTTCACGAAGTCGATGAATTTGTTCTTCATCGTCATGCGCATATTCCAGATTTCATCGTCACCTACCTCAAATATAGCTTTCCATGCTTCGGGGTTTGACTGGTCTTCAAATACCTGAGGACCGAGTTTTTCGGTGTAGAATGACTTCCATTCAGAGGCTGCCCATGTAGGCATGTGAACACCGTTGGTGACATAGCCGACGTGTGACTCCTCGGGGCTGTAACCCTTCCAGATGCCTGAGAACATCTTCTTTGAAACTTCGCCGTGCAACCATGATACACCGTTGGCCTCCTGACATGTATTGAGTGCGAACACTGACATGGAGAAACGCTCGTTGGTGTCGGGGTTTTCACGTCCCATGTTGATGAGGTCGCTCCATGAGATGCCGAGTTTGGCAGGATATTCTCCCATATATTTACCGAAGAGAGACTCTTCGAAGTAGTCGTGACCTGCGGGTACGGGTGTGTGAACGGTATAGAGTGATGTGGCACGTACCATCTCGAGAGCCACGTTGAAGGGGAGGTGGTCATTCTGCACATACTCTACGAGACGCTGTAGGTTGAGCAGAGCCGCGTGTCCCTCGTTGCAGTGGTAGATGTCGGTCTTGATGCCGAGCTTGTTGAGCATAAGTATACCGCCGATACCGAGTAGGTACTCCTGCTTGATGCGGTTTTCCCAGTCTCCGCCGTACAGCTTGTGAGTGATGCTGCGGTCAAATTCGGAGTTGCGGTCGAAGTCCGTTTCGAGCAGGTAGAGCTTCATACGGCCTACATTGACACGCCAGATGTGTGAATATATGATACGGCCGGGATAGGGCACTTCGAGTATCATCGGCTGACCGTCCTCATCGAGCACCTGCTCGATGGGGAGCTGTTCAAAGTTCTGCGCTTCATAATTGGCAATCTGCTGACCGTCGATAGAGAGGCTCTGTGCGAAATAGCCGTAGCGGTACAGGAAGCCGACAGCAGTCATATTGACACGTGAGTCGGAGGCTTGTTTGATGTAGTCACCGGCCAATACGCCGAGACCGCCGGAATAGATTTTGAGACAGTTGCACAGACCGTATTCCATTGAGAAATATGCCACGGAGGGAATATCATTGTGCATCGGTTGCTTCATATAGTTCTTGAAGCTGTTGTACACATCCTTGATGCGGGTCATAAAGGCCTCATCATTCATGATTTCCTTATAGCGTTCGAAACGTATGCGTTGCAGCAGCATGACAGGGTTCTCGCCCACTTTGCGCCACAAATCTCTGTCAAGGTCACGGAAGAGGCTTTTGCCTTCGCTGTTCCATACCCACCAGAGGTTCTTGCTCATCTCCTCCAGGGGTTTGAGCTTGGCGGGCAACTCGTTGCTGACAGTCAGATTGTGCCAGGCGGGCTGATTGGTGTTGCTAACTTGAATCTTCATAATATTTTAGCTTTATTTTGTTATTTCCGATTTATTTCTTTGGTTACGATGAGTCATTGCTATCTCGAAAGCCTTGAGATAGTCCTTGATGAAGAAGTGCCAGTCGGCCTTGGCGGCTGTCGTTTCGGCACCTTTACGTGCGTCGGCTATCTGTTGCGGTGTGGCATTCAGATAGCTCTGCAGAGTCCCGGCGATTTCACGAGCTGAAGTCTCATAATTATCATCATCGCGGGGTATGACGGTGACACCGGAGTTGAAAATGCCGTTTTCACCGGTAGAAAGAATCCACTGTCCGAAGCCGGATTTGTCGGTGGTGACAGCCGGAACGCTGAAGGCTACGCTCTCCAGAGGTGTGTAGCCCCACGGTTCGTAATATGACGGGAATACGGTAATATCCACTGCCGGCAAAAGGTCATAGTAAGAGATATTGACGATACCGTCGTATCCGTCGAGATAACAGGGTATGTAGATTATCTTGACGTTATCTTGAGGGAGCTGAGTGCGCAGCGTGCGGATGCGGCATGTCACCGGGTCGCTATCCTCATTATTGAGACGGTGAGTCATATAGTCGGGTTCTACAGGAACCGTACCGTTGTCGTTAAGGTCAAACAGCAAGTCCTTATTGGGTTCTTTGACCCATGCGGGTACGGCAACTATGGCAAGTACCCTGCGGTCGGAGCCTCGCAATGACTCTCCGAGACGTGCCATTGAGTCAAGGAAGAGGTCGAGACCCTTGTTGCGGTATTCATTTCGTCCCGAAGTGACAACAATACATGTATTGTCATCCCACTCCTCACCGGTCATCAGGCCGGCAATCTTCAGAAGACGTTGGCGTCCGGCTTTGCGGAGACGTGCATATTTGGCCGAGTCGGGCACGAAATCGGGTTCAAAACCGTTAGGAGTAACCACATCCACAGGCACATCAAGGAGCTGTTCGCATTCGCGTGCTGTAACTTCACTCACCGTTGTGAAACAGTCGGCATATTTAGCCGCTGATTTTTCGAGAGAGTGTTTGGATTCCATATTTAGCTCACCGGCCATCTGGTCACCGTAGTAATGCTCGAAGTATTTGTAGAGTTCCTTGCCGTTGCCGCAGATGGAGCGTCCGATTGAAGTGGCGTGAGTGGTAAAGATGGTTGCCGCCTCCGGAAGATGCGCACGTGTATAAAGGAGTCCCATACCGGTGGTCCACTCGTCGAAATGAGCGATTACACCGCGGGGATTGGCCTTAAGATGTGATGTGACAGCCTCGATGACCATTGCCGCTGCCAATGCGAAAGCACAACCCTCGCCATAATCTCCATATGCGTGAATGGAGTCGACACCGAAACGTTCCCACATCTCACCGTAAAAATTGTTGAGAAGAGGGAATATGGGTTTGAAATCGACGAGAATTACAATGGGAGAACCCGGTACATTCCAACGACCGACACGTATCTTCAGACCATGCGGCAACTTACATTTGGAGGCTGCACTTTTCAGCAGAGTTTTACGCTCTATAAAATATGGGGAGGGGTTTTGTTCAGACCATACATCCGGTCCGATAAAAACGACTTTGTCCGGAAACAGTTGTTGCAATTCGCGAGCCTTTGTGCTCAGAACGGTGTAGATACCACCGATTTTATTACATACTTCCCAACTTGTTTCAAAGAGCAAGTCGATATCCTTTACAGAATATTGGCGCTTCATATAAAATAATTAAGATATCCGGCCCAAGGGGTATGGCGCGGATATATGCAATTAAGCCATGATGCGAGAAATAAACGTCATATTCCTCGATTAGGCTGCAAAGTTACTAAATTTCTTTTATATTAACAAGTTTTGGATTTAAAAGTTGATTGAGTCGACGCCGGAGGACATTCTTGAGGGCATTACGGATAGCATTTCGGAAACTATTCCGGATACTATTCCGGATGGCATTTATTATCATGGTATGTCAGGCTTGGGTTTGCATCCGACGGGTTACCGGGATTCAGGAATGAAATACACCCCGCAAGATGTATAGACCTTTCTTGCGGGGTGTGATTATGCCGTCGGGACGCGGATAGTCCCGCATCAGAGTCTGCGATTATTTGCAGTCCATCGGGCAGCGCGGTTTGAGCTGTTTGAAGAAGTCGTTACCCTTATTATCCACAAGAATAAATGCAGGGAAGTTTTCGACTTCAATCTTCCAGATAGCCTCCATACCGAGTTCGGGATATTCAAGCAACTCCACGTTCTTGATGGAGTTCTGTGCCAGAATAGCGGCGGGACCGCCGATAGAACCGAGATAGAAGCCGCCGTGTTTCTTGCAGGCATCAGTAACCTGCTGCGAGCGATTACCCTTGGCAATCATCACCATCGAACCACCGGCAGCCTGGAACTGGTCGACGTATGAGATGTCTCTTATAAACATCTGACGCTGCCGACGAATAGAGAGGTGTAGATCTCG
>CAMWRB010000122.1 GCA_947176545.1 uncultured Porphyromonadaceae bacterium | reverse complement strand
GCGATGTTTATAAGAGACAGTTTAATATTGATCTATTGCTCAGTTATCAGAACGGAAGGTCATCCGGAGAGTCGGTGAATGCCGGAGCCTCGGGAGCCGGCGGGAAACCGGTGGGGGTGGAGGCAAATGGCGAAGCGGGCTGCTGAGGCATTTGTGCGGGCTGACCACCACCGAATGCCGCATTGCCGTCCTGCTCCTCGACAGCACGGTATACTCTCAAATCGGTATACCAACGGCTGTTATATTCGCGGCTCTCGGCATCTACTGACACCGTGTAAGTCTTACCTACCTCCATATGAACATTCTCCAGTGCACGACCCATGGCATCTACCTTGACCTTACGAGGATACTGACCGTCGGTCTCAAGTATCCAACTCTGCTTTGACCAAGTTGCACCGGTACGTGCTGATGTTCCGCTCTCAAGGTCTAACTTCTGTATAACCTTTCCTTTGAAATCCATTGTTGTTATTCTATTATTATTGTAATATAGCAACAAAGGTAGTCAAAATTTCTCAATAATGACACCCCCTACCGAAATTTATATTAATTTTGTAATGACAGACATCTCACCTATCCATCCCCCGATAAGAGATTACCCGGGGTATGGCTGACTTAAAAGAATATGGATACTATCTCAAAATACTTTCCGGACTTGACCGAACGACAGTTAGAACAGTTTCAGATGATGCTGCAGCTATATCCTGAATGGAATGAGAAAATAAACGTTATTTCCCGCAAGGATATTATCAATCTTGAGACCCAGCATATACTACATTCATTGGCCATAGCCCGCTTCATCCAATTCACTCCGGGCACTAAAGTGCTTGACATCGGGACCGGAGGAGGATTTCCCGGTATACCCTTGGCTGTGATGTTTCCGGACGTACACTTTCATCTGATAGACAGGATAGGCAAGAAATTAAGGGTCGCATCCGATATCGCCGAAAAAATCGGTCTGACAAATGTCTCATTCCAACATGGAGATGTCGGCGAGTGTCATGAGAAGTTCGATTTTGTTGTCAGTCGTGCCGTTATGCCACAGCCGGAACTCCTCAAACTCGTCAGAAAAAACATTTCGACATCCCCACAACGCAACGCACTCCCCAACGGACTCATTACACTCAAAGGGGGTGACCTTTCGGGAGAGCTGGCTTCGGTACAACGTCAGACTGAAGTTGTAGATATCGCTCCAATGTTTGATGAAGATTATTTTGTCACAAAAAAGATTGTTTACACGATGCCTTAGAATTTTCCGGCAACTAAATGTTAATCGCCGGGCATTATCTGTCAATCTTATGCCATGACATGGTCAATTCATACACGCTGAGTGAAACAACCATAGAAACGGCTGCAATCCCGATTCCCGCCAACAGAATGGAATTTTCATGAATCACATTGAAGAACGTATCGTTGAACACGCTGCGTGTATAGTCCATGATTGCAGCGGCAATTGTTGGCAAAATCATGGCAAGCAAAAGCCCCACACCAATTCCCACAAGAGAGGCAACGATGACAGCCCGGCGGCAACGAGCTTTTAGCCGTACATTTTTATTACGTATCATCTCCACCGTCTCCAGATTATTCTTCAGGCGATTGATGAAGACATAGTCAGGCGACATGTCGGGATTGAAATTACCGAATATCTGTTTAAGTCTCTCCTCTTCCATTTCTGTTCAGTTTGATGTCAATAATTTCTTCAATTGCTGTCTGCCACGTGTCATGTGTTGTCGAACGCTATCTTCCGAAACAGTTAGTATAGACGCTATCTCTTTGACAGAATAATTCTGAAGATAATACAGCAATATGACCGAGCGCTGCGTCACGGGCAATTCATTGAGTGCCATATAGAGTTCCTCATATCGGAAATAATCATCACTCCGCTCACGTGATTGATGGGACTTCAACTCATCTTCACTTAGATACAGCCGTCTGTTTCTCTTATTGTTTATAAATGTATTGTAGGCTATACGGAATACCCATGACTTGAACTTATCTTGATTTTCTATCTTATCGATAGCAAGATAGGCCTTGATAAGCGCTTCCTGTGCTATATCGTCTGCAAGCATGCTGTCACCACAGCACAGGCCAATCAGGAACCGACTTAAGTCGGCCCTGATATTGACTACCTGGTTTATGAATTGCTCATGCTGCATCTGTACACTATATTTTTGGTTATTCAGCCTCGATACGAGCCTCGGAATTTACCTCCTTTCTACTGACGTAATATACTATCAGATAACTGACTCCTATCGCCAGCAGAATTGCCCCAATACCGGAAGGAATGATATTCAAATCGTTGAATGACCCGAAGCCACAAAGGCCGAAAATCACAGATATCAATCCAATCAACGAAAAGATACAACCTTTGAGCAACCGTCCGTTCTGACGCTCATGATGATTCTTTCTCTCGCGGGCGGCTTTACCGCTCATGGCCTCCGCCAGACGGTCGATGTCTACATCACGACCAGACTCTATAGCTTTAATCAACACCTCGGCACGCTTATTGTTGTTTATGATTCCCGAGACATAGACTATCAATACTATTGACACCGGAAGCACGACACAGATAAAAATCGGAACTAATACATTTACCATTTTTTTAAGTTTTTTTGTTAATAAATCTTATCTATCTTTCGCACATATGTGTGAAGCATTTATTAATAGACACATCTCACCTCATAAATGTGACACCACTGAATAAATTTTTCCACTTTTTATTATCATGTTCCGAATATATCATAAAGAATATCTCTTAAACTCTCCGGAAAAAAGATGACAGTCTTTGTCGCACAGGCTATTTCACCGACCGCCGTATAATCATTTTTCAATTTTGTTTGTTGATAATATACATTAACTTAGTTTCAATTATGAAAATTACAATATTTCAATTATCACTATTCGGTATCAATACCTATCTGGTATCGGATACAGTGACCGGTGATTGCGCGGTCATCGACCCGGGAATGATTACACCGCAGGAGGAACAGGCCATATCCAATTTCATCGAAACCAACCGGCTGCATCTCACTCATATCATCAATACTCACCTTCACATCGACCATGCAGCCGGTATTGCATATCTACAACGTAAGTATGGTGCTCCTGTATATGCTCATCCCGACGATGCGATACTTGGTGAAAGAATCGATGCTCAGGCTCAAATGTTCGGCATAGGAGAGAAATTAGAGAATGTAACCGACACCATTCCTTTGAAGGATGGTGATGTCATTCACATTGGTCAGGGCACACTGGAAGTTATTCATGTTCCGGGTCACTCCCCCGGCTCAATCGCACTTTATGACCAAGAAGATGGTTTTCTCATTGCCGGAGACATCCTCTTTGCCGGTTCGGTGGGTCGAACTGACTTACCGGGCGGGTCACACGACCAACTGATTGGCGGTATCAAATCCCGGCTACTCCCCCTCCCATCCGATACAGTAGTCTATCCGGGACACGGACCGGCGACTACCATTGGACACGAGGCGAAATATAACCCATTCTTAAGATAGGAATAGTTTTCACCCACGGGGGCAATTGTCCCGTAACGCCTACATCTGAATAGCCAGGCACGACGTATCGGGAGATTGCTGTCGTACAGTAATAAGTTGAGGGCGTATCAAAATATGATACGCCCTCTATTTCAATTGTATAGGTATCTATTTTATTTGTTGATTACAACCTTTGTAGCTTTACCGTTGGCAACCTTTACATAGATGCCGTTGGTAGGCTCGGCAACCTTAACGCCCTGGAGGTTGAAGTATACGGGAGCTTCATCAGCTACGACAGCTGCTACACCGGTTATACCGTTGTTCACAACCTTTACGGTATTATTGCTGAAATCAACAGTGAATACACAGTTGTAAACATCAGTAGCTGAGGGAAGAGTCAGCTTGTATGAAGCTGCGCTTGAAGCGTTTACCATAAAGGGATAACAAACAATTGTTGCAGGAGTACCGAAAGATATTTCTTCATCATTTGTTCCTGCGCCCCAACGGTCAGCACCATTGACTGCATCCCAATCAGCACCGGTTATTGTCAGGAATGAGAAGTAAACGTCGGCAGACTCTCCGACACCGCTAACCTCGGCAGCAACCTCAAATACGTTACCATTCTTGGTCATTGCAGTTGCCTCGGCGGGATTCCAAGCTGAACCATTGATTGTACCACCAATCAGGTAAAGAGCCTCGGGGAAATCTGCCACAGGAGGAGTAACTACGCCACCCTCAGTTTTATATGTTACAACCAGGGTATTAGCCTTAGCATTATATTTGAATGTAACATCGGTAGCTGCTGCTGTAAGTTTAGAGTTATCCATACCTGTATCATATAAAGAATATTCAACACCGGATTCTACGGCTGATTCAACATATCCGAACCATGAACCATTACTAACAATCTTGAAGTCAGCATCAAAAGAATCAAGATGAAGCGTATATACACCGTTTCCTGCTTCGCTGAACTTATAATCAGCATCGCTACTGTTATATTCATTGAAAGAACCAGCCAGATATACTTCCCATGAAGTTATTTCCTCTTCTGCACCTTTCACTGTGATAGTTCCGGCATTACGGTCTAAAGTTACTACAGGATTAACAACCTTGCCATCAAACTGAATGTTTTGAGAAGAGCCACCAAAGCCATACTGATATGGAGTTCCTACTACAAGCATCTCACCGTTGGAACCGATGTTGGTATCATCATTATTCCATGAACCATTGTTGATTTTGAAACCGGTACCACCGAGCTCAGTACCTTTCCACTCGAAAACACCATTTGAGACTTCACTCATAACATTATCGGTACCCGGATTCCACTGCTGTGAACCATTCACATTGTTTCCGACAACGTACCATT
>CAMWRB010000121.1 GCA_947176545.1 uncultured Porphyromonadaceae bacterium | reverse complement strand
ATAAGGTATCACATAGTCTACTTCGGATGTTGCACCTTTGGAGAGATTTTCCCAATAGTAAAGTTCGTAACTGTGACGACTGTCGGCAGCCTTCACCATCTCCCATCCGGCGGAAAGTTCGGCAAGCTTCCCTTTGTTGACCAAATCCTCTTGCGAGCCGGTAAGAATAAGTTCATTAATAGATTGAGCGCCACCGAAGTCCAAATCAAGCACACGTAACCAAAGACCGGTATCAAGGTACAGATACTTGTTAAACTTCTCATTGATTTGACCTCCAAGAGGCAAACCGTTGGCGGCGGTATGCCGGACAGACTTGATTAATCCGGCATCCGACAGTAGACCCAAAGCTCGTTTTACGTCATCCACTGAGTAGCCACCCGGCACTCGGCTGTATATGAATTTACCTCCGGTTTGTGTGATGATGCTCTGAAGGGTATTACGAAGTAATTCCGGTGATATCCTGCCGGAATACTTCCTGAAATCATCATAATATGTCTGCTGAATATCTGCCAATTCAGTCATACAATTACGATAATCCCTTGTTTCAACCCATGCCGCAACACTTGCCGGCATCCCTCCAACAAGCAAGAAAATACGGAATGCGTTCACCAATTCCTTATATAAAGCTTCAAATAAAGGATGGTCACTATCGGCCACACTGAGAGCCCTATCCCATTCCTCTTTACCGATGGCCCATAAATACTCATCGAAAGCCATAGGATACATAAAGAGTGAACTTACGCGCCCCACTCCATAGGATGGTAACTCCTTCAAAGTAAATTCCAAGAGAGAACCGGCAGCCACAACATGTAGTTCCGGGAGATTTTCCTTAAAGCTCCAAAGAGACTTCAAAGCTTCCGGACATGCTTGAATTTCATCTAAGAACAACAATGTTTCTCCTGAGCGAACAGGAGTTGAGAAAATGATGCTTAAACTATCGCATATCTTCTTAACATCGTGTTCTTGTTCAAATACGGATTTTAAATCAGGATTGGTTTCGAAATTAACTTCCAAATAATATGAGAAAGTCTCTCCAAGATGTCGTATAGACCGTGATTTTCCAACCTGGCGCGCACCCCTGACCAGCAAAGGTTTTCTTCGCAGAGACTTCTTCCACTCCAATAATTCATCATCTATCCGACGTCTGAAATAGCCCATATATTCTCTATAAGTTTGAGTCTGCAAAATTAGCAATAATTCTTCTTGTTTACAACACTTTACAAATTAATCCGAAAAAAGAAAGAGGAATAATCGGGCGTTTTTCGAAAAAAGGAAGAGGAATAATCGGGCGTTTTTCGAAAAAAGGAAGAGGAATGACACCGGCCTCAAAAATTTCATTATTTAATCCTGCATAATATTTAAAGGCAATATTTAAAGGCGCGCCCCGGTTTTCGGGACGCGCCTTCAGTACATTATCTTTGGGGTCGGAATTTACTTCTCGCAGGCGGCAAAGTCTGCCATGAGCATATCGCCGCGCTCCATCAGAGCTCTGTGCAGTGCGAAGCAGGCGCTGAGGTCGTGGGGAGTATGTCCACCGTTCTTGCTTGCCAGTTTCAGGTAATCCCACAATATCTCGCGATACATCGGGTGAGCACAATTCTCGATGATAATCTCGGCGCGCTGACGCGGGTCTTTGCCACGCAGGTCGGCTACACCCTGCTCTGTAACGAGAACCTTGACTGAGTGCTCGCTGTGGTCCACATGGCTCACCATCGGAACTATCGCTGAAATCTTGCCATCCTTCTGGATTGACGGACAACTGAAGATTGAGAGGTATGCGTTGCGGCAGAAGTCGGCTGAACCACCGATACCGTTCATCATCTTGCTGCCGAGCACATGAGTCGAATTGACATTACCGTAGATGTCAGCCTCGAGAGCGGTGTTCATAGCTATCAGACCCAAGCGGCGTACCACCTCCGGAGAGTTGGAAATCTCACCGGGACGCATCAGTATCTTATCGCGGAAGAAGTCGATGTTGTCCATGAAGCGTGTCATGGCTTCGTCAGAGAATGTCAGTGCGCAGGTCGAAGCAAACTTACATTTACCCTCCTCCATGAGTGTCATCACTGCATCCTGGATAACCTCGGTGTACATCTCAAAGCGGGGGATGTCGGGATTTTCACCCAGACCGTAGAGCACTGCGTTGGCGACGTTGCCGACACCACTCTGTATAGGAAGGAACTCCTTGGGCATCTTGCCGTCGCGCAACTGCTGTGCAAGGAAGTTGCAGACGTTGGCACCGATACGCTCTGTCACCTCGTCAGCGGCGGTGAAAGGCTTGATGCTCTCCGATGCGTTTGAGGGAACGATACCGATAATCTTGGAGGGGTCAATCTTGATGATTGTAGAGCCGATGCGGTCGCTGGGCTTATAGATAGGTATTTCGCGACGGTGAGGGGGGTCCAGGGGCACATAGTTGTCATGGAACCCGCGGAAAGAAGTCTGATAGTAGCTGCTGTACTCGATGATGACCTTCTTTGCCATCATAGCCAGCGTCGGAGTCATGCCGAGACCGGCACCGAGGATAAACTCGCCGTTGGGTGACATCTCCGTAACTTCGATAATCGCAACGTCTATGTCGCCGTAGAAACCGTAGCGCAGGTCCTGAGACACATGGCTCAGATGGGTGTCAAAATAGTGCATTCCACCCTTATTGACCAGCTTGCGGGAGTCCGGATGACTCTGATAGGGGGTACGGATACCGATTGCATCGGCACGTGCAAGTTCGCCGTCTACATGGTCATTGGTTGAGGCACCGGTGAACAGGTTGATTTTGAAAGGTTCGCCTTTTTCATGGAGCTCACGGGCACGCTTGGCCAGAGCTACTGTTACAACCTTAGGGGTTCCGGAAGCTGTAAAACCCGAAAAACCCACATTATCGCCGTTTTTAATATAACTGGCAGCCTCTTCTGCCGTAATAAATGGGATACTCATTTGTAACGTTTAGATTTTAATGGTATTTTTGCAAAAGTAATCATATTATCTGATTTAACTTTTATGAATGAGACTTTTTTTTCGCCCCTAAACGATAAAAATTGCACTTTTTCTAAAAAAGTGCGCATTGAGACCTACGGCTGCCAGATGAATGTGGCTGACTCGGAGGTCGTCGCCGCAATGATGCAGCTCGCCGGATATGATGTCACGGACTCGGAAAACGATTTTGACGCGGTGCTGCTCAACACATGCTCCATACGTGATAATGCCGAACAGCGTATCTTCGCACGCCTCAATCACTGGAATGCCTTCAGACGCAAGACTGACCGCCGGATACTCGTCGGGGTCATCGGATGTATGGCCGAGCGTCTTAAGGAGAGCCTCGTCGAGGAATATGATGTCGATATCGTAGCCGGGCCCGACGCATATATGGACTTTCCAAACCTCGTCGCAGCCGCTGAAAACGGGCAGAAGGCCGTCAATACAATCCTTTCCACCACCGAGACCTATCGCGATGTCATGCCGCGGCGTATTGCCAACAACGGCATCAGCGGATTTATCTCCATCATGCGCGGATGCAATAACTTCTGCTCATACTGTATCGTGCCCTATACACGCGGCCGCGAACGCTCCCGCCAGCCGCAGAGCATACTCAACGAACTTGCCGACCTGCGCCGGCGCGGATTCAAGGAGGTTACGCTTTTGGGTCAGAATGTGGACAGCTACTCTTACACCGACGAGACGGGGACGACTACTGACTTCCCTGCATTGTTGAGCATGGTCGCCGCGGCCGCTCCCGATATGAGAATCAGATTTACAACCTCCCACCCCAAGGACATGAGCGATGAGACATTGCGCGCCATGGCCGCTCACCCGAACATCGCACGCCATATACACCTGCCTGTGCAGAGCGGCTCCGACTCCGTGCTCAAGGATATGAACCGCAAGTATACACGCGGCTGGTATCTCGACCGCATCAACGCCATCCGCACCATACTCCCCGATGCCGGTATAACAACGGATATGTTCACAGGCTTCCACAATGAGTCGGAAGAGGATTTCCAACAGACCCTCACGCTTATGGAGGAGGTTGGATTTGATTCGGCATTCATGTTCAAATATTCCGAACGTCCCGGCACATTCGCCTCAAAACATCTACCTGACAATATCCCGGAGGAGGTCAAGATAGAACGGCTGAACCGCATGATACAGCTGCAGAACGAACTCTCCCTCCGCTCTAATAAGGCCGACATAGGCCGGGAGTTTGAAGTGCTCGTCGAGGGTCGCTCCAAGAAGAGTGCCGACGAGTTCTTCGGCCGTACGTCCCAGAACAAGGTCGTCGTCTTCCCGCGCGGCGATGTCCGTCCCGGTGACTTCGTACGGGTACGCGTCACGGACGCCACCTCAGCCACCCTCCTGGGTACGCTCTGCAACTGAACATGAACCTCCCCAACCCCACATAAATCAGGCAGTTCAAAATTCATGGATTTTGAACTGCCTCTTCCATTACCGAAGTTTTGAATGTTTTCCCGTATAGACCGCTCGCTATCCCATCAATAGAGTGGACTTGTCAGGGATGCATCGATATGACCTGATATGCGTGTTGTCTGACGTCCGCCGTTGCTTAACGACTTCATGGGACTGCGGTAATTAAGTGCAAGACGTACATTACCTAATGTGTATGACGCATCGACTGACCAGCTAAAGGTGTGCATATCGGTTCGGGTCAGGGATTCGTTTTTATAGATATAGCTTCCCTGAAGATGTAACGTCAGCTTTCTGTCAAAAAATGATGTAGTTTGTGCCCCCGCTGATGTCGGCAACAGAAGCATGCACACCGCTCCTGCCACACGGCAGGCGAAAGGCCGCACGAATGAAATCAAATACGTATGCATAACTGTTCGGTTCACACATAAAGTTAATTAAAATAATTGATACAAAATGAGGCTGTGTCGTAATTGAGGTTTACGGCGCAGCCTTTCCTTTTGAGGGCAGTGA
>CAMWRB010000120.1 GCA_947176545.1 uncultured Porphyromonadaceae bacterium | reverse complement strand
AAACCAAGTTTTACATATCTCAGTGAGTCTTCATCCAGAAACACTGAAAACTTGCGTCCGCGATTCGTATATGATGAGTTTTACTGGGGGGCTGAGACTGTGAAAGTCAATCAGTTCACATGGGGCGATATGGAAAGGAAATGATATGAAGAATATAAAAAGCGTGATATTGAAATACCGTAGTCTGCTGTCCTGGATGCTGATGTGTCTGGCAATGGCATCTTGTTCGGAGGCTGATATTCCGACACCTGACGGCGGTGGAAATTCCGGGGCTGTGATTTCGGGAGATGAAGTGACGTTTTATGCTTCCGTATCAATGCCCGATTTCGCTGATGTCTCTACCCGCAGTCTGAGTGCGACTTTGTCTCTGCCGGATATGCATCTGTATGCAGTCGAATTTACTGATGAGGGCAATCCTCTGCTTAATTCGTATATACGTACATATGAAGCTGAGGATGAGGTCGTGACCGGAGATTTGGTGAAGTTTAAACTTACTATCCGTGCAACATCTCAGCCGCGTCTGTTGCATCTGATAATCCTTCCCAAGGATGTGCCTCTTGAAGTGAAGTATGGCATAGAGGCGGCCATTATGCCAACGCTGACCACAACAGACGGTGTGGATGCATACTGGCGGCGTCTGAGATTTCCGTCCGGTTACTGTATCGAAGCCGGAGGCGGACAATGGGAGACGGACCCCGATGTCATCAAATCACTTACCGGGGTAAAGCTCATCCGCAACTTTGCCAAAATGTCGATGAAGAGCGAAGCTGAGGATTTCACACTTCAAGGTTTCGAGGTAATAAATATAGCCGGCAAAGGGTCAATCGTGGCATGGAATCCTAAAACCCGTCAGTTCCCCGAATTTCTGGATGCTTCCAACGAGATGCGCGACTATCACTCCCTGTCTGAAGATTATGAGGGTTACCTCCCCGTCAATACTCCGGTGCTCAATCAGGACGCCGGTCCGGCCGCTCCCTTGACATTCAGTATGGAGGACAGATATTTCTATGAGAGACCTTTTGATGCACAGCAGCGTTCATATATCCTAATCAAGGGATTGTACAAGGGAGAGGTAAATTATTACAAACTCGATATAGGCAAGAATGACAACAACGGTGTGTTCCAGTACTATCATCTGATACGCAACTATAACTTCACCGTCAATATCAAGAATGTCAGTGCGTCCGGATACAGTGATGCCGCGAGTGCCGCCGAAGGGTCTGTATATAATAACATCTCGTTCGATATAGACCTTTCTCACCTGATGAATATCTCGGATGGTAAAGAGATTGTATATGTCGAATATACCAACAAAGTATTGACGTCGCCGGCGGAGCAGACCATAGATTTCCGCTTCCGATATGTTGATATGGATACCGGTAACAGCAATAATTCCGGCTACCGGCTCGTGGGACTTGAGCCGGGTAGTGTTATAGCATCTGTCTCGGAAGATAAGGCTGATACGGAACATCCCGGATGGCGAGTCGTATTTATGACCATCCGTCCGGCCACAGTCGAAACCAAGATGCAGAGTTTCGCCGTTGTCAAACCATCTTCCGGTCTCGGGCGTCAGATTACTCTGATTCTGCACTCCAAGTGGACTTTCGAGCAAATGTGTGCTTATCCGCTCTACACAAAGGTCTGGGGCACCGGCAACAGGAACAGGATACACAAGGAGCAGGCTGCGGATTTCACTCTCTTCTTTGATATTCCGGCAAATATTTCCGAATCGGTATTCCCGCTGGATTTCACTCTCGAAAGCGAGGACCAGGTTGTAGAGAATGAGCCGGGCGTAGGTTTTATGGACGTTAAGTCCGGTCCTTCACTCTTCGGCACCGGTCAGACCAGAATACAGTATCACCGACACCTCACGTGGACGCAGTATACATCACTCAATGCGGCTTTATATCCGACGGATGGTGCGCCCGACGGTGTTCGCATAAAGGATGCGGAAGGACATGATGTTTACAGGATATATTGCCACTTCCGTACGACTATGGCTCTGACAGCCGGAAAGGTTTACAAGATACGTATCCACAACGAAAACTTTGCGGATGATACAGTGTCTCTGACTGCATATTAGGCACTCCACACTACTCAGGCACTCCACGCTACAGCTTATAAATAGACCGTCGCAAGTTGAAACTTGCGACGGTCTATTTATAAGTGTCTGTTAGTCACTCCAACGGAGTGATGATATTGTCAGCTTTTATTTCACACCGAGGTCTTCGAGCACCTTGTCGATATGCTTGTCGGCGATGGCGACAGTCTCCTCATATTTATCCTTGGATGGCATATCCTCACGAACCTCGATATAGAATTTAATCTTGGGTTCGGTACCTGACGGACGTATTGAAATCTTGTCACCGGCTTCTGTGAAGAACTGCAGTACGTTGGATGTGGTCGGGAAGTTCATCTTGGTGATTTGACCGGTAGTGAGGTCGGTGCAATTGAGGTCGGCATAATCCTTGACGAGAGTGACCTTTGAGCCGGCAATTTCCTTGGGTGGATTCTCGCGGAAATTCTTCATCATAGCCACAATCTCGTCCGCACCGGACTTGCCCGGACGCACTACAGATACTCCGCGTTCGCGTGAGAATCCGTACTTGGCATAGATGTCTATAAGCAGCTCGTATAGGTCGAGATTATTGTCAGCAGCCCATGCAGCGATTTCGCACATCAGAGGAATGGCTGATACGGAGTCCTTGTCGCGGCAGAAAGTCTCTGCAAGGAATCCGTATGACTCCTCGCCGCCTCCGAGATAACGGGCTGTCCCCTCAAGATTGCGCATCACGTCGGCAATCCATTTGAAACCGGTGTAGCAGTCATAGCAGGTGACATTGTTGGCCTCGGCGATGCGTTTGATGGTCTCGGTGGTCACGATAGTCTTGACACAATATTCCTTACCTGTTATCTTGCCAAGCTCCACGTTACGGGTGATGAGATAGTAGAGGAAAATCATGACAATCTGGTTGCCGTTTACGAGCTGGTAATTGCCGTTCTTGTCACGGACCACGAGTCCGATACGGTCAGCGTCGGGGTCGGAAGCAAGAACGACGCTTGCTCCGGTCTCACGAGCCTTGTCTATAGCCATCTGCATTGCCTCGGGGTTCTCGGGGTTCGGAGATACGACAGTGGGGAAGTCGCCGTCCTGAACATCCTGGGCATCCACATGTATGATATTGTTGAAGCCCCACATCTTGAGCGCATCATACATCAGAGAGGAGCCTACACCATGTATAGGAGTGTAGACAATCTTCATGTCTGCATGACGCTTGTCAGCCTCGGGTGAGAGAGAGAGGCCGTGAATATCTTTCAGGAACGCGTCATCGACATCCTTGCCGATAATCTGAATCAAATCCTTATTGGGAGTGAATTTAATCTGCTCGACCGAAGTAATGGCATTGACATATGCAATAGTCTCGACGTCATGGGGGGCAATCATCTGAGCGCCGTCGCTCCAATATGCCTTGTAACCGTTGTACTCCTTGGGATTATGAGAGGCAGTGATATTGACACCGCTCTGGCAGCCCAAGTGACGTATGGCGTACGAAACCTCCGGAGTGGGACGACAACCGTCGAAGAGATATGCCTTGATACCGTTGGCTGAGAAGATATCGGCCACGAGTTCGGCGAATTTACGTGAATTGTGGCGTACATCATGTCCGACAACGACGCTAATCTGAGGCAACTCCTTGAAGCAATCGTTGAGATAGTTGGCAAGGCCCTGTGTGGCTGCACCGACTGTGTAGATGTTCATACGGTTGGTGCCCGCGCCCATGATACCGCGCAGACCACCTGTGCCGAATTCAAGATCCTTGTAGAACGCATCAATCAGCTCGCTCTTATCCTCGGCGTCGAGCATACGTTTGACCTCGCGACGTGTCTCTTCATCATATTGAGGCCCGAGCCACTTCTCGGCACGCTCAATGCATTGTTGCAATAATTCCTTGTCCATTATAAATAAAATATGGGTTTATAATTATTCTTATTAATCGTTTATTATTAATCTCTATCATATTAACACAAAAATAGGTAAATTTTATTTCTTGTGGCTCAAAAAATTTAAAATATGGTTTAAAATCACTATATTTGCACTGCAGGAGTCTCTCTTACAGCGAGCTTGAGACTATGGGCGACTCCTGCAGATGAACACTATAGATTATGATATTATCAATGACCGGTTTCGGGCGTGGTGTTGCCACCAATCCCCGGAAGAAGATTACCGCTGAGATTAAATCTCTGAATAGCAAACAGCTGGATTTTTTCATGCGTTCCCCGTCACAGTTCCGTCAGCTGGAGGTGGAGATACGCAATATAGTTCTCGGCATGTTGGAGCGTGGCAAAGTGGAGCTCAATGTCACTGTCGAGAATACAGGTGCCGGTACGGAGGTCACTCTCAATCTGCCGGTACTGAAAGCATATAAAAAGCAAATCGAACAGATGGCCTCGGCACTCGAAATCGATGTGCCGACCGATTGGTACGCAACACTGATGCGCCTGCCTGATGTGATGACGACTGCCGGTGATGAGCTTGACGAAGAGGATGTGGAGTGCTACAAGCAGGCTGTTAATTCCGCTCTTGAAGCATTGTCAGACTTCCGACGTGCGGAGGGTTGCAAACTGTATGACTTCTTTGTGAGCAAAATAGAGAACATCCGGAGTCTGCTGGCGCGTGTCGAACCGTTCGAGCGTGCTCGGGTGGACAAAATCAAAGCGCGTATGGAGGAACAGCTTGCTCAGTTGCGTGGTGTCGATTATGACAAAGGCCGCCTGGAGCAGGAGCTGATATTCTATATCGAGAAACTTGACGTCAGCGAGGAGAAGCTGCGCCTGCGCTCACACCTCGATTATTTTATCGAAACGATGGGTGCTCCCGAAGGTGAATGTCCGGAGTCGGGACAAGGTAAGAAACTCGGCTTTATTGCACAGGAGATG
>CAMWRB010000119.1 GCA_947176545.1 uncultured Porphyromonadaceae bacterium | reverse complement strand
GCAAAGGCTATCATTAAAGTCTTTGGAGCCCATGCCTACAAGATGAACCTCAGCTCCACAAAGTCCATGACAGGCCACCTCCTCGGTGCGGCCGGAGCACTTGAGGCTGTATTCAGCGTCAAAGCATTGGAAGAAGGCATCGTACCTCCGACAATCAACCACGTCGAGGGTGACAATGACCCCGAAGTTGACTATAACCTCAACTTCACCTTCAACAAGGCGGAGAAGCGTGACATCAACGCCGTGCTGAGCAATACGTTCGGCTTCGGCGGACACAACGCCTGCCTGATTATCAAGAAGTACAAAGAATAATCCGACATCGGATTAACGCAAATCATCAAGGTGGAAGCGTCCGTACAACCCCGGACACTTCCACCTTAAACATATAATCCTCACGCTCCCTTCCTCGCCTCAATAAGCCACAAAACATACTGAAACATACCGCAAATGCGCACCCTCTCTGTCAGACCGAAATATCGACATATCTTCACCCTGCTTGTAATCATTTCATTATGTGCATGTAATCGGACCGCACCGGAAATAACAAAACGCCTGAATCATGCAGAGCGTACTATGGATTCACAACCTGACAGTGCCCTGAGCCTACTGACACAAATAGACACCACCTCACTCAAAACAACCGGGGACCGGGCGAAATATGCGTTATTGCTCTCTCAGGCATTGGATAAAAATTATATTGACACTACAGACTTTTCGGCACTTCAACCGGCCATAGATTTTTACGAAAAAAACGGCACACCCGATCAAAGATTACAGACGCTATACTATAAGGGAAGAATATATATGAACAGGGGCGAAGACACGAATGCAATGATGACATTCCTGAAAGCTCGTAATGATATTCCGCGATGCACCAATCCAAGGTCAGCGGCACTCCTTTATGAAGCGATGGGAGTAATATATCACAGACAATATTGGATGGAATCTTATATAGACGTAAACAATAAAGCCGCGGAATATTATATGGCTGCAAATGATACTGTAGCATATCTACGTTCAAAGACAAAGGTTTTATATGCATCGGTTATGAAAGACTATTCCACGACAGCCACACATGCTCTAAATGAAATTTCGGAAATTCCTGAACACATAGAATGGAATCCCTCAGCACTTTTAGGACTGAAACTCAGATACTATCACCAATTTGGCACACCGACCCAACTGGATTCAATAATAAAACATTACCAAACGCTTGACAGCACTAAAACAACTGTTTATGTCAGAATGGATTATGCCGACATACTGGCCGAAACAGGTGCTGTTTCCGACGCACTGTCCGAGCTGAATATAATCAACCGGGATATCGACAAGGCGGTTTTATCGGATGATGATTCTTTGAAATATTATGCTATTGCTGCCAATATCTGTAAAATTAACGGTCAGTATGAAAGAGCGATAGACTACTATGAAAAATATTTGAATCTTTCGGAAGAACATTATGAGTATTTATTTGACAGTGGTGTGATGTTCGCTAAAGAGAAATACGAATATGAACTTGATAACGTCAGAAAAGACTCCAAATTCTATCTGTATCTATACAGTTACTCTATTCTGATATTGGCACTTCTGATTACCATAATAGTTATTGCTTACACAATCAGCATAGTCAGAAAAAAGAAGAATAGACTGAAGTGGCAGAAAGCCCAATTACAACTTAAATATCATAACCTTATCATTGATAATGTCTGCCTTGAGACTGAAAAAAATCTGACTCATGTTCAACTTGAAAAGGCATCTATGGAAAAGGATTATCTTAGCTTGCTTAACAATACTCTCACCACTCAGATTAAAATACTGGAAAACGAGAAACAAAGATTAATTGACATAATGGAGGCACACAGAGGTGAAGGAGAGGAAAAACTTAAACTCATTTCATCGAGAATTGATATCCTGAACGGATATTTAAGAATGTGTATTACCGGAGATATAAGACACGGAACTGAATTAATCGATATTCAGAAAGATATCGAGCAGCATAAACAAAAATTCCTTGAAGACTTGACAGACTATTATCTGCAAACATATCCTGTCTTCAAACAAAAATGTGATGAAGCTACTCTTACATCAACTCAAATACAATATTTATCTTTATTGGCGATGGGATTGACAAGCAAAGAAGCCGGCATATATCTTGATATAAACAGAATCAACCATTTTGCTGTAAACATCCGTTCTAAATTGCAACTCGAAAATTACAACTCCAGCCTATCCCAATATATAAAGCAATTATTAGGATAGCTCTGCATGACATAGCTTTCGGGTCCCGGATTAGACCCCTCAGCACCTTAGAGAATTTACCGGCGCATACTTTTACAAATCATGATTTTTCATACCATTAATTATCAACATATTACAACTGCAAAGGCGCATACTTTTTTTTTGGAAATAAACACATCACATTATATATTTGCAACCGAAACCAACAATAAAAAAGTATGAAAAGAATATTACTTATAATATTATCCGGATAATTCTATTTTATATTAACTATATTATGTTTGAGCCTCTTATTGAATATATCAGCATGCCATTCTCAGGTGATGTCACTATTTGGGATTGGATTGCGAATATTGTAAACATAACAATTCTGTTTGTTACAATTAGAGTATGTCGTGAAAAAGTAAAACAAATATTTAAACATAAGGATAAATAATACTTCAACATGACTGCCACACAATGTCTTATGTCTTGTATTGCAACATATACAATTTGTTGCACCATTGGGGTCGGTATTATAATATTGGCCGGATTAGTAAAATCTATAATCAACCAACTCAATAAAAATCATCAATAACTAAAAGATAAAATTTAAAGACATTCCTTTGTAATATAAAGAACTAACAATATCTTTGTAAGAAACATCATACATTTGTACGATAGAATGTACGGTGTTTCTTACATTCTGAATTCTTAACCGTTCCGGAAGTAACAATAAGTACTTCTCAATAGATACTTTAATTATTTAATACCTGAATATTATGCTATTATCTGTTTTTACCGATTTATTTGGCAATAAAACTGTTTGGGAGTGGCTGTCTTATTTTTGCGACGCTCTGGTTTGCGCTCCATTTGTGATTTACGGGGTCTTCTGGCTATATCACCGTATGGGCTGGGATATCAACGGCAAGAAGATTTCCGACACCAAAAGTGATGAAACAAAATCTTAATATATAAAACAACAGCACATTATGACAGCACACGACTTCCTCATGTCTTTGCTCTTTGCCTACATCGCCTCATGCACACTGCTGGTGACATTCCAAATCATCGTAGTACTCCTCACCCCCGGCAAAAACAAGAAACGCTGAACCAATCCTCGCACACATGTGCCGGGCTATGTATATGTTGTCGCTCCGCGACAACATAGCGAACATCATATCTTTCATCAACGTAGTCGCGGAGCGACTGTATCTTATTAACCCGGTACAACGTGCCGGGATAGCAGACGCCACCCACCGTCACGCCTGTCGCGGAGCGACTGCATCTGATTAACCCGGTACGAAGTGCCGGAATGAACCATTTGCGGCAGTCCGGTGTTAGAAAGACATAAACATTAATTTTGATACTATGTTAGACGAACTTAAAGACAAAGCCGCCGACCTCCTTAACAACGAGAACGTAAAGGGCGCCGTTGATAAAGCCAAGGAATTTATCAACTCAGAGAAAGGTAAAGAGGTTATCGAAAACGTTAAAGAGAAAGCCTCAGAGTTTATCAAAGACAAACTCGGCAAGTAATCAACCCTGAATCAAGCTAAACGACAGCCCGTCTGCAAAACTACACATGCAGACGGGCCGGTTGCATATAAGTACTCACAGACCTCACTGGGTCTTCCGGTAATTCTCCAGCGTAGCCTCAAGCTCCGAGGTTACCATAATCCGCAATTCCCGCGGTTCGAGCACCGTCACAGACGGACCGAAACTCAACAGCTCGTGCACCAGCTCATAATTCAACTTCAACCGGTAGCTGAAGATGGAGTAATCATCATGCACCTCCTCCATCTGCGACCGGTGCAGAGGCAACGCACGCAGATACTTCGCCTGCGTCGGAGTCACCTTCAGGCGAACATTACGCACATCCGCTTTAGACGAAGTCACCCCGATGATACTGCCGAAATACTCCTCCAGATTGATATCCTCCGGAATAGTGAAATGCTCATTGAGCGTACGCATCTCACGCACGCGGTCCAGAGCGTAGGTTCGGATATCCCGACTCTTAACCTTATAGCCCAGCATATACCATCGGTTCTTGTAGCGCTTCACCATCCAGGGATGAAACACGATATCCTTCTCCGCACGCGAACGGTTGAATCCCGCGTAGGTGAAACTCAATGCCAGATTGTCACGAAGCGCATCCATGACCGTAGAGAGATACTCGCGCGCCGACGGCACGTCCTCCACCTCAATACGCTCCGCAATCTGCGACACATCCCCCATCGCCGAATTGACCGCATACGAGTCGAGCATCCAGTTGGTCAGTGACTTCCCTCCCGACGAATTGTTCGACTCTATATAGTATTCACCGGCCGAATTGCACGCAATGTCGATATTGAACGACTCCTCAATCGCGCGCCGGTGATGATAGAACGTACGCTCCGGGATAGGACGGCCGTCGCCGACCGACGAACGAAGCCACAGCTTGTTAAGACGCTCACGAGTGATACCGTTATGACGCGATATGGTATCCACAATCCATATATATTTAGAAATCAAATCCTTTGACATATTCTCACATTTATATTCCTCCGGCACGTCGTGCCGGGATTACGGACAACCCGTAGATACTGCTGTCGCGGAGCGACTGCATCTGATTAACGTTTTTTATGGCGTGATTTTAGCAAATTTAAAATAAATTTTTTAATTTTGTGTGCAAAATCTTTTTTTATTGGGATTTGGAGCATTTCAACCTTGATACGCTCCCTAC
>CAMWRB010000118.1 GCA_947176545.1 uncultured Porphyromonadaceae bacterium | reverse complement strand
AGCGTCTGCCTTACAAGCAGAGGGTCTGCGGTTCGAATCCGTAATCGCCCACAAGCAGGTCGGTACATCAGTGCCGACCTGCTTTGCTATCCGGGCTATCAGAGCTATCTGAGCTATCGGGGCTATCGGAGTTATCGGAGTTATCCGGGCTATCGGAGCTATCGGAGCAATTCGAGTCATCAGAGCTGTCAGGCTATCGAGGCTATCGGAGTCATCGGAGCAATTCGAGTCATCAGAGCTATCAGGCTATCGAGGCTATCGGAGTTATCGGAGCAATTCGAGTCATCAGAGCTGTCAGGCTATCGAGGCTATCGGAGTTATCGGAGTTATCGAAGCTGTCAGGCTATCGGAGTCGTCGGGGCTATGGGAGCGCTCGCAGTGCTTTCAGCGCTCATGGTTCTCTTAGCGGTTCTCTTAACGCTCCCTCTCTCGGCTGCAACCGCACAAAAAAATCGATACGGCATCGCGCAGTATCGATTTTTTAAGCATGGCCTGACTTGGCCTGCCTATTTCGCCGCAGCAGAAAGCCGCGACAAAATCATGTACCAATATTCAACCAAACATTTTCTCACCCATGGCGACGGGTGAGGGCGGACATGCTGTTCACACCGGATGCCGCCATCCTTGCATAGCTTCTTCTCTTTTTTCAGACCATAACGCTATATGACAATACACCGCATGGTCTTAACATCTAATTTCATTACTTCACCCGGACTGCTGAAGCCCGGGTAATAATAACCTTGGTATGCTTCTTATTGATTTTGCACTGCAAATATAATAAAGATTTTACAATTGTACACACTTTTTACAAAAAATTATAAAAAAATCTAACATTTTTTTAATTTTTCTTTCATTTAGGTATCATCGGAGCGATTCCGGCCGCTGTCTTATCAATCTTATGCATATTATAAGTCTTATAAGTCTTATATATCTTATAAGTCTTATAAATCTTATAAATCTTATATATCTTATAAATCTTATAAATCTTATAAATCTTATAAATCTTATATATCTTATAAGTCTATCTATCTTATATCTCTTGCTGCGACAGCTATCTATACCTACATAGAATTACCGCACCGAGGCCTGGCGGGCAGGCACTTCGGTGCGGTAACATTTTTTATTTGTCGTTGCGGGTGTGCTGCTTGCTTATCAGCAGCAGCTCTCCTGCGCGAAATTACTCAACAATCATCACCTTGTCAGCGCGACCATTGACAACACGGATGTAGATACCGTTAGACGGCTCTTTGACTACCATACCGTTCATGTCGATATATACGGGCTCACCATTGTTGTCGCCCTCGATAGCTGCTACTGCAGTCTCGATGTCAGCGATGGGGAAGGATTTAACCTTGGTAACACCGTTGGTAGTAAGCTTCAGGTGAATATCTGACGGTGCCTGACCGGCCTCGTTCACCAGGTTGAATGCGCCGTCGGCCTTAACCCACTTGTCCTCATCGGGAGTAGCGGCAAACTGGGGCTTGTCTGTTGCGAACAGAGCTGCATTGTCATAGTGGAGCTGATACCACAGACCGTTGCCCTCACCGTAGATGGGGTGACCGGTGCCGATATACTCTACGCGACCCTTCGGGTTGTTCTCCTTGTCAATGTTCAGAGTGAAGTTACCGTTGCCGGCATCCTTGATGTCGATACCGTGCATGTAGACCTCGTCAAGGTTGGGAGTAACCTCGATTTCAGCGACTGCTTTCTGACCCGGTTTTGCAGTGAAGCCGTTGAGGGTAGCGGTCAGACGATACTTACCTGCATGTTTGGCCTTAATCATGAGCTTGTATGAATCCTCATCAAACCATGCCTCGGCATCCTCATACTTCATAGCGTCGTTCTCCTTGTCATACTCGGGGATGTCCTCGTCGGCTACCGGAGTGAACATAGGCTCGATTGCGAGGTCGATGAGCAGGAACGGAGGATACACACCTTCATTCAGCAGATAGCTGATATTGGTGACATCGTCAAGCTTGAATGTATGTTTGCTCTTGTCATTGACGCTGTGGTCTACGTATGTGAATGTACCGTTGAGGTCTGTTTCAGTACCGCCGAAAGCAATCATCAAGGGGTCCTGAGCATTCAGATAGAGAGTACGTTTCGGTGACTTGTAGCCGTAAGAGGCGATATAGAACTCGAGTTTAGCACCGAAGTTGGGCATCCACCAAACACCCTTTTCATCATCGTAAGCTTGGAAGCCCTCTTCGCATACGAAGTCGTCGTCATCAGAAGCGGCAAAGAGCTGGGGCATCTCAAATACGGAGTCATCCGGCAGACGGGTCTGATAGAACATCTTGGCACCCTCGGGAACATCAAACTTGAATTGAATCATATCGTCCTCATCATCAGAAGTGATGATAATTACGTCGTTGTTGTTTTCAAGCTCCTGACCCATCATATTGGCAGTCACATTCAGGTGCTCGTAGACGTTGAGACGCATGATGGCGTAACCGCTACGGAATGTGTCATTCTCAGCTGTTTTTGCCTCAAGAGTGTATGCATTGAGTCCAAAGGCTTCAGTATCAACATTAAGTGTAACATCGATAGTCTTGCCGTCCTTTGAGGGAACGATTGTATAAAGACTTTCGTCGAGGTTCTGGATGCTGTAAGTTACAGGGAGCTTGTGGGGGTTGCTGACAGCGTTCAGCTTGGCCGGCTCATTGTTATAAATACCTGCGTAAGTGTTATTGAAAGAAAGCTCGGCAGGCTTCAGATTTGAGTTGTCTGCCTCATAAAGGACATAGATTTTGTCAATATAAGATGTAGCGGTAATCTGGAGAGTAACCTTATTGAGCTTTTGGTCAGCTCCGGCGTGCCAGTGAGTTTTTAATTGAGAGTCAGAAGGTATTCCTTCATAATCTTGGTGTACGCCACCCTCTTCGGGGACGAAAGTACCGAAAACTTTTGTGCCGGCTAAACCTATCTGAGAGATTACATAGCCTTCGGGCACCTCAAAAACCATACTGGTGCCATTGTAGACACGCAAATCATATTTCGGGCCGGTAGCCTGCCATGAGCGATAACCGCTTCCTGATTCTGTCACGAATGAAATAGATACGACATCAAGTGCATCCTCTTTGTCTGCGTTAATTTCGGTTACATCTGCATCTCCCTTTTCAAAATTGTTATTATCCGATGTAGTCGTCAATCCGTAAGGATTTTTCACAGTGAAGTCAAACTCGTCAAAACCGTTCGTGACAATCTCAGCAGCCGGGTCGAGGATGATGACTTTATAGCTGGCTGTTGTCTTGGCATAGTTGGCGCTTTCGGCCATTGTTGCAGTCACAGTAAATTCACCGGCAGCCTTGACACCCGGCTCATTACCGCTTTCTGCAGCCAGTTCATTTGACCATATCTGGCCTGTGGTGGCATCAACAATCAGGTTCTCGGGGTCTGAAGATGTGTATGTGATTGTCGGATTCTCGTCACCCTCTTTCACTATCAAAGTCGGGAATACCACACCGACACCGAGCTTGCCATATACAATCTGGTCTGTGAAGCTGAGCTTGCCGAGCTTCTTTGTGACATTTACCTTAAATGTCTTGCTGAGCTCGCTGCCACCGGCATTAGCGGTCAGAGTTACGGTATATGCACCTACCTTGTTGGCAGTGATGACATTGCCGTTGAAAGAGAGACCTGCTGGATCACCCTCGGTAATTGCATATGTGAGAGTTGCATCTTCGGGGTTTACATAGAGGCCCTCTTTTTTGAGGTCGATTGTTCCGTTAATGGCAATAGAATACTCCTCTTTAAGGCCGTCTATCACAATAGCACCGGCTGCCTCAGTATAATAAGTGACTTCTTTAATTTGTCCACCATTACCATTTGCTGATGGATTCTTACAGTAGAAAGTTATCTTATAGTACGCATTAGAAATGGGATTGGTGATGCTTATAGTATTATTACCCTCAGCAATCGTTTCTAACGTGTAATTAGTAGTTGATTCGGGATTAAATGCGTTATCTGTTGAAACAGATAAGGTAATATTTTCTGTCTCAATTGCATTTTTACCATTATTGGCAAGAATAATAGTTACCGAGTTTATAGGTTTCTCAAGGTTTGAGTTGGTTGTTATTGTCGCGGTTGATTCAGTAGTTTTTTTACCAAATCTTACATGATCCCAGTCATTATTATTCTGACCATTATTAAGATTCGTAATATTCCAAGTAATGTTGTCTTCGGTGGATGTTGCAGTAAATGAAGACGTATAACCGGAAACATACTTATCGTATTTACATGTGCCGAACTTCAGTGTTGCGA
Organism: uncultured Porphyromonadaceae bacterium; assembly: GCA_947176545.1. Classification (GTDB taxonomy): domain Bacteria; phylum Bacteroidota; class Bacteroidia; order Bacteroidales; family Muribaculaceae; genus Lepagella. The sequence continues at coordinate 726 of CAMWRB010000118.1, read as the reverse complement.
CCTTCTCCTCGGCGGCAAACGACGTTATCGCTACCGACAGGAGACATAAGATAGAAAGTAATTTTCTCTTCATGAGTCTGTTAAGTTAATTGTTTAATGATTATTATTTTGGTTGTATATTTGTTTTTACAATTTTGACTTTGGATGAGTGAGTAATCTTAAATACGGTTACAGACTTTCTCAATAGGGAATATATAGGGGGAGTGTCACCCCGCTGTGCTGAGTGTGAGTGTGCGGACTTGATGTCGCTCGTTCCCCTAAAATCCTTATCAATCGCAAAGGTAATACTTTTTTTCTAATTACCAACAGAATAATGAAAAAAAGATAATAATAATTTCACCACTCCACCTTCCTCTGCGGGCGCTATATATAGCGCCCCTACCCCTACCTCTTACCCCTTACCTCTTACCTTTTACCTCATACCCCTTACCTTTTATCTATTACCTCTATTCCGGAACAGTTTCCAGCAGTGTGAGCGACCGTAACTCCGCCGGGCCGTCTCCGTATCCGCGATTACGAGACGTACACGCTCGTAAAAACCGCTGTCGCTCACCGGGTCACAAAGATAACTACCGCATTCAAACGCCGGGGCTGACGGTGATAATTCCACAATCTCCTCCAGCTCACGGCAATCCTCCATAATCAGCTCTACCAACCGCGACGGATTGGCCTGCAGAACGATGCGGCGCAGTCCCCGGCAACCGGCAAAGGCGTACGACTCCAACT
>CAMWRB010000117.1 GCA_947176545.1 uncultured Porphyromonadaceae bacterium | reverse complement strand
TTATAATCGAACTAATCTCACAAAAGTTACTATCGGGGATAAGGTAACATCTCTCGGAAATTATCTTTTCTATAAGTGTAATCAACTTAGTAAAATTGTATGTTTGGCAAAAAATATACCGACAGCCTACAGCTATACATTCGATACCGGTTGTGAAACAACTGTAGCCTACGTACCTTACCATACAAAAAACGAATATTCTACTGCTAATTATTGGTCTTCAATTCCGGAATTCAGAGAATGGTTTTATGACGACATCTTCTCATATATACCTATCGACGACAATAACGTCGAAGCTCTTGCACATCCCGACAACCGACCGGAATCACTTAATATACCCTCGCAGGTCAATTATGACGGAGGTACATTCAATGTCGTTGCGATTGCCGAAGGGGGATTTCAGAATTTTGAAAACCTTACAACCCTTACTCTGCCTGAAAGTGTGACTGAAATAGGAGCAAAGGCATTTATGGATTGCCCTAAACTTAATATGGTGACTTTTAGAGGTCAAAAGATTATCGGCAACGATGCATTCCGCAATTGTACGTCACTCATTAATCTCACACTCCCGAATGAATTGGAGACAATCGGCACCGGAGCATTCAAAAATGATGCAAGTATCGCCCAGATTGAGTTCAAGGATGGTCTGAAAGAGATTGGAGCATTCGCGTTCTCCGATTGCAAGGCTCTTACAGCTGCGCTACTACCCAATACCTTGACTCGTATCGGTGATTCTGCGTTCGAGGATTGCATTAAACTGACTTACGTTTCCCTCGGTTCGCAACTCGAATCAATAGGCAACTCCGCATTCCGCAACTGCTCAGTACTGACTGAAATATCCATACCGGGCACTACTGCGACAATCGGCTATAAGGCTTTCCAGAACTGTCACACATTAGCTCTTGCCACACTCAACTCCGGTATCGAGACCATCGGAGGATTCTGCTTTGACGGCTGTGCCGAACTCCTCTCAATGACAATTCCCGGAACCGTCACATCAATTGGCGGCGGCAGTTTCAACGGTTGCGCCTCACTATCCTCTCTCTCATTCAGCAATAGTGAAGAAGCACTGGAGATACCGATGTTTACCGACTCACCTCTGAAAACACTCCGCATCGGTCGTAATCTGACTTACACTTTCTCCAACAGCATTTCGCCATTCCGTGACAGAACTACATTGAACAGAGTTATGTTCACCGGCAATTATGTCACTACCATTTATGACTATCTGCTGGATGGTTGCACCAATGTAAGCTCAATTGCATTGCCCGACAATCTTGAAGTCATCAACAGCTATGCGTTCCGTAATTGCGCATCGCTCCCTGCCATCATACTTCCCGGTTCGCTGACAGAAATAAAGGATGGTGCATTCAACGGATGTATAAGCCTTGCCGAAGTCACTATCAACGACAGCGACAAGCCTTTGACTCTCGGAACTGCCAACTCCATGTTCGGAGACTCCCCGATACGGTCACTCTCTGTTGGACGTGACATCACTTATAATCTTGACTCTTTCAACAGACCGTACGAGCATGCTCCCTTCTACCGTCAGTTATCTTTGACTGACCTGAAGTTTTCCAATACCGGCAATGTCACTTCAATCCCTTATTACTTCCTCTACGAGGCTGAGAACTTACCGACCGTCACATTCCCCGAAAGCCTGACCACTATCGGCGCCTATGCTTTCTCCGGGGGCATATCACTCAGTAATGTACAACTGCCTGATGATGTTACATCAGCCGGAGAGGGAGCATTCCGTCGTTGCTCTGCCTTGCAGAGTATTCATCTCTCCGAAAAACTGGAAAGGATTTCTGAATATCTCCTCGCTGATTGCACATCGTTGCAGTCAGTCTATATCCCCGCTTCTGTGCAGAGTGTCGGGTACGGAGCATTCTCTCAGTGTACCTCACTTGCGGAGTTAAGACTCAACGATGCCGCGACGCCTTTGGATATATCCTATGACTCCGACAGCACCGGTATGTTCCACAACTCACCGCTCAAAGGACTCTATATAGGACGAAATATCAACTACTATCCGGCTGAAAATTATGGATATTCACCTTTCTATGATATAACTACATTAGAAAATGTAAGTTTCTCACAGTCCGGCAACGTGACCGCGATAAACAATTATATGCTGGCAGGTTGTAACTCGGTAAAATCATTCAAACTCCCGGCATCGCTCGTGAATATCGGTGACTATGCTTTCTACAATATGTCCGCTCTCGAATATTGCGACATCCCCAACAGTGTGACATCTCTCGGCAAAGCTGTATTCATGAATGATATCGCGCTCGAGACTGTAACTCTCTCAAACCAACTGCCGACGTTGGATGAGAATGTGTTCAATAATTGCACCCTGCTGAATAACCTTTCAATCCCGGCCTCGGTAAAATATATTAATACCGGAGCATTTACAGCATGCGCCTCCATGTCCAATCTTCGCATGGAGGATGGCACGGAGATAATGACAGTTGCCTCAAAAGATGGTGAAAACAGCCTGTTCGCAGATTGTCCTGTCACAGACCTCTATCTCGGCCGCTGGCTCTCATACGACATCAATACAAAAACTGTTGCGCCGTTCTGTAATCAGACGGGACTGACCAAACTTACCATCAGTCCCAAGGCCGGAACAATCGGCAAATACCTCTTCAGCAATTGTTCCGCACTCCCGGCTGTCGCAATTCCTGACGGTATCGAATCCATCGGCGAAGAGGCATTCTACCAATGCGAGGCGCTGAAGACACTTTCGTTGGGTGAGGGACTGACCTCGTTGGGTGAACGAGCTTTTGCCGGCAACATCTCCCTCGACAATGTCATAATGCCCTCGACATTGACAAGCATTTCTGACGGATGTTTCTCCAATTGCAGCAATCTTATTAATCTGCGACTCAATGCAAATCTCGGTATCATCGGTCCCAGAGCATTTGAAAATTGCTCCAAGCTTGCTTCGCTCGATATACCGGCCAAAGTGTATGGACTCGGTGTCGAATCATTTCAGGGTTGCGCGAGCTTGCCATATATAACTATTCCGGAAGGAGCACTCAGTTCTGTAGGTGCACGCGCATTCAAGGGTTGTACCAACGCTGCTTCCGTCTCGATTGGCAAAAATGTAACATCCTTAGGTGTCAATTGCTTCCAGGATTGCGCTGCAATCAATCATATCAAGGTTTACAATACCGTTCCCCCGGTAGGTTCTCCCGGTTTCCCGCAAAATGTGGTTGATAACGGCACTGTATTCGTACCCGCTGAGTCTGTCGATGACTATAAGGATTCTGATACATGGTGGGAATTCTTCAGAATACTTCCCCTGACTGACACGACTCTCGTATCCTCTATCACACTCGATAAGACTCAAGCCACAATCTGTGACAGCGAGACCCTGCAGCTGACCGCATCCGCACTTCCGAATGATGCTACGGACGCGACCGTACTCTACCGCTCAAACGATACGGAAGTCGCTACGGTAGACGGCAACGGACTCATCACCGGCAAAGCACCCGGTGAGGCTGTAATCACCGCCTACACTGCCGATGGCTCAGGTGTATACGCAGAGTGTCACCTCACTGTCACACCTACTCCGGTACAGAGAATCGACGGAGATTCCAACTACACCATTAAAGTAGGACGAGAGGGACAGATACCAACTACAGTTTATCCCGAAAACGCTACATACCGGACTTTGACATGGAAATCTGACAACACATCCGTTGTAACCATTGATGAAGACGGCACCCTGCATGCTCAATATAAGGGTACTGCCAATATTACAGCGAGTGCGACAGACGGTTCGGGCGTCACATACCGTTGCGCTGTCACTGTCATTCCTCCGACTGCCGGAGACTCCAATGATGACGACCGTGTAACCATTACGGACGCTGTCAATACCGCCAACTACGCTGTCGGTAATGAGGTAAAAGATTTCTGTGAGGAAGCCGCGGATGTAAACGGCGACAACCGTATCACACTGGCCGACGCGACTGCTACGGTATCTATAGTTCTGAACCAGCCTGCCGAGGATGAAGTAAGTCCGGTGCGCGCACGTTCAATAACCGGTGATGCCGATTCGGATGCTCTGATTATCGATGACTTTATGATTGCTCCGGGTCAGCACGCAACAGTGGCTGTTCATCTCAATGACAGCAGGGATTATGTCGCAATGCAGGGTGATATCATCCTCCCGGCCGGTTTGAGCATTGTCGATGTCAAGACAGGTGAGCGTGCCGAGTCATCTCATGTTTTGGCCACAAATACTTTGGGCAATAACCGTGTACGCTTTGCACTGTTTGATATCAACAACTCGACTTTTGCCGATACTGATGATGCGATTATCCGTCTTACTGTCTGCGCTGACAGAGAGATTGCCGGCGACTTGATGATATCCAATGCGTACGCTGCTGATACTGATGCAATTGAATATCGACTCACATCCGAAGGTGGACGGAGCGACATCACTACTGCTGTCAATAAGACGGTTGATGATTCAATCGTGATTGCAGCTTTGGATAACACTATCCATGTCTATAACGCTAAGGGTGAGAATATAATCATTTGCTCATCGGATGGCGCTATCGTTGTCAATCATATCGCTGCTTCCGACGATGAATCTATCTCACTTATGTCCGGCATATACATCGTAAGTGCCGGTAAGTACTCTAAGGAAATAATGATAAAATAATCAAGGTGATAATGAAACCCAAATTATATATCCATTTACTGTTGATGATTTTTGGAATGCTCGCAGGAGCATTCCAAAAGGCATCAGCGGCTGAAAGGTTTTATATCGATGATATAAATATAGAACCGGATGAAACGGCGACATTAATATTCAAACTGGAATCGGATAATTTATATTATGGTTTCCAGGCTGATTTGCAATTGCCGACAGGATTGGAGTTCTTGTTGAACAACGGCAAACCGGATATTGAACTATCATTGACGGATTCCAATCACAACATTACCGTGGTCAGCAATCTGATTTCGGAGAATACATTACGATTCGGAACTTTTTCAACCGGTCATACTCCAATCAAC
>CAMWRB010000116.1 GCA_947176545.1 uncultured Porphyromonadaceae bacterium | reverse complement strand
CCAGAGGCTTGTGGCCGCAACGCGGGAAGTGGCGGAGCAGCATGCCTCCGCAGAGGTGTCCGATGTGGAGTGAGTCTGCTGTAGGGGCAATGCCGAGATACGCCGTGGTCATCTCCTTGGCAAGTTGTTCTTCGGTGCCGGGCATCATGGTGTGTATCATGCCTCTCCATGTGAGTTCTTTGATGAAATCCATATCTGTGTCCTTTATTATTCCGTGACTGTAGTGTAGTTGTTTATTATTGGGTCAGGACTTTGAAGACGACATTTCCGACGGCTTCGAGAGTTCTGATGTCTATGTTGTCGATATTGTCTTGAGTCGTGTGCCATGTGGGTGCAAATCCCTCTCCGGCCCGGTAGTCGATGATGTCTACCGCCGGGATGCCCGCCTGGATGAGCGGCACATGGTCGTCGGTGACTGCTGTCTCCACACGGTCAGTGAAAATGTCGCCATATCCCGATTGGGCAGCGGTTTGCCATATGCGTTGATTGAGCGCCGGGTTGCTCTGTTGAGAGAAGTATTCGCGTGTGAAGGTAGCTCCCTTACCGCCGACCATATCGAGCAGGATAGCCTCTTTGGGTGCGTAGGCCGTCAGCGGAGGATGTTGTGCGAAGTGTTGCGCTCCGAGTGCCCAGGAGGAGTCATCCCCCTCGTCACCCCAGTCCTCGGCATCGACAAAGAGTATATCGACACCCCCTTTGAATCCGGACGCATGCAGGGCACGGGCCAGTTCGAGAATGACCGCTACGCCTGAAGCGCCGTCGTTGGCCCCCTCCACGGGAGTCCGTCTGAGAGCCGGGTCGTCATCATGGTCGGCCCACGGGCGGGTGTCCCAGTGAGCCAGCAGCAGGGTGCGGTCGGAGGCTTCAGGATTTATTTGAGCGAAAATGTTGCGTGCATCGAGACGTACGTTGTCAAATGTCAGCGGGGAGAACCGGGTGACGATGACCGTGTCGCAATACTGACGCAGTTTATGTTCGAGCCATTCGGCTGTGGCGCGATGAGCGGCGGTGTTGGGCACACGGGGTCCGAAATCCACCTGCCGCTTCAGGAATGCGAAAGCCGAGTCAGCCGAGAAGGGGGATGCGTTGCCGCTCTCCTGACTCTCCTCAGGGTCGGAGGTGCCGGATGAAGCATTGCTGTTGGCTGTACATGCCGCCGGGAGGAGTGTGAGGAGTGCGGCAAGTATGGGCAGGATAATTCGTCTGATATAAATCATATTGCAAAAATAGGAAAAATCGGGTAAAAATGGTATATCTGAATAGAGTAAAAATGGTAAATTTGCGGAATGATAACTTTTATAGAGGATATACTTACACTCGGTAAGGTCATTCTGCGTTCGAAGCGCCCGTCGCGTCAGGGGAAGACCCGTCCGGGGAGTATAGTTGTGATGGGCAACGGCCCGTCGCTCAGGCATGTGATAGAGAATGAGCGTGACATACTCATGTCGATGGACAGGATGGCGGTCAATTTCGCTGCGAATGCTCCGGAATTTACCGAGCTGTGCCCTCAGTACTATATATTGGCCGACCCGCATTTCTTCAGCGGGGTGTCGACCGATGCCAATGTTGCAGCCTTGTGGGAACATCTGCACGCGGTGAGCTGGCCGATGACATTATGGCTGCCCGTGCGTCATCGTCGCGAAGCTCTCCCTCTTGTCGCGGGACTTGGTGCGAATGTCGAGGTGAAATGGTTTAATCTGACTCCGAGTGAGGGGGGAGGCCGGCTGACACGCAAGTTGATTGCCACGGGCCTTGCGATGCCCCGGCCGCGTAATGTGTTGATACCGGCCATTATGTGCGCTATGCGTGAGGGGTATCGCGAAATACTGCTCGTCGGTGCCGACCACAGCTGGTTGCAATCACTTTGGGTCGATGACCTCAATCGTGTCGTGAGCGTGCAACCTCATTTCTACAAAGACAACAAGAGTGAGCTGGACCGCGTGGCCGAGGCTTATTCAGGTTATCATCTGCATGACATCTTGGGGAGTATGGTAGTGGCATTCCGCAGTTATTTCGAGATAGCGGACTATGCGCGCCGACGGGGAGTCCGGATACGGAATGCGACCCCCGGCAGCTTTATTGACGCGTTTGAGCGCATCGACTTCGCGCGAATGCAGCGGTGATGAGCGCCGTGACAATTGCGATGAGGGCTATCGGCACAATTACGGCCGGGAAGTCAGCAGCGAGCACCCGTACGGGATATGGTACGTTCGGTAGACCTTCTCCGCCCCCGCCCATGGTAATCCATCCGAAATGTTGCTGACCGAGCGAGAGGAGCAGGCCGAGGAGCAAACCGACGAGAGTGCCGACAGCTGTCACATAGAGGGATTGCAGACCAAAGAGACGGCCTATGTCACGTCGGGTCAGACCTATGGCTCTCAGGGTGCGGATGCTGTGCTGTTTGTCGAGGACAAACATAGTCATGGTCGATATGATGTTGAACGAGGCTATGAGCAGCATGAATGAGAGTAGCAGAAATGTGACCCATTTCTCGATATTGACCATGCGGTATGTGGTCTGCTGCATCTGTTCCCTTGTTCTGACGGTGAGATTGTCGGAGTGGGGGAGCTTTTTGAGATTATCGCTGACAGTCCGGGCAAGTCTGCCGATGTCGGTTCCGGGTTGTGCCTTGACGATGATGGATGTGGCCTGTGAGTCGTCGTACATGAAGAGGGGGCGAACGACTTCGGGTGACAAAATGATGGTGTTGTTGTCAAACTTCTCATCCTCCGAACGGTAGATTCCGGTCACTCTCACGGAGTCGGTGATAAATGAGGCCATCGGATTATCCGGATTGATGGCTCCGACGCGTTTGGGAGTGAAGAGATAGATGGGTTCTGAAGACTCCTCCCGGTCGAGGGCGGGGTAATATCCCAACTTGCCGGCTGTCCCCACGGCTATAATTGCTTGGGGTGCTTCCTCAAACCCTATGATGTCAGAGGGGAAACGTCCGGGTTGCTCGATAATGGAATCTATGGCGGTCATCCGGCGCAGTGTGTTGAGGTCGGCGGCGTAAAGTGTGACCGGTGCTTCGGCTGAATTGTAGATTGCCAATGCCTTGTCGGAGACAACATCTGTGGCGAGACTCACACCCTTGATGTCGCGTACAACCGGGAGCAGGGAGTCGCTGTTGAGTGTCTTGCTGCGCGTCGGGAGAATCTCAATGTCAGCAAGCATGGTGTCGCTGCGTTGTGTCAGAATATCCTTGAATCCGTTGAATACCGACAGGACACAGATGATGGCGGCGACCGCGACCGCGATGCCGACCACCGATACCGACGCAATAGCGCTCACAGCGCCTGCCGAACGTCGGATAGTAATAAAACGCCACGCAAGGCGTGACAGGTTGAGATAGCCCAATTTCGTGAGTTATGCTTTGTACGCTTATGCCGTTCAGGAGAGGAGACGGTCTATATTCTCGATATAGTCGAGAGAGTCGTCGAGATAGAACTGCAGGTCCGGACACTTGCGCAGGATAGATTTGACAGCCTGTGCGAGGTCATATCTGACAGTCTTGGTCTGAGCCTTGATATTGTCGAGGATTTCCTGTGCCCTTTCGGAGGGGAAAATGCTCAGGTAAACTTTTGCCAACGAGAGGTCGGGAGTGACTCTGACGGCGCTGACGCTGACCAATACCCCGCCGAGTGCCGCAGTCTGACGACGGAAAATTTCGCTAAGCTCCTTCTGGAGCATGCGTGCTATTTTTTGTTGTCTTTTGTTTTCCATACTGTTTGGTTTTTCTCTTTATAACGTATGGGAGCGGGGTTTTGTTGATTTTTTTATCTTGCGGATTATTGTCAGGCCGTCGCGGAGCGGGAGGATGACCTTCTCGAGGTCCGGATTTCGGGCAACAAGGTCGTTGAAGCGGATTATGCCGGCGGTCTGTGGGTCGGTATGCGGGTGAGTATCGAGGACTTTTCCTCCCCAAAGTGTGTTGTCGGCCAGGATGTAGCCGCCGGGTGCAAGTATGCGCAATGCCTCGTCCAGATAGTCCGGATATTGCCGTTTGTCGGCATCGATGAGTATCAGGTCGTACGCCCCGTCAGGGCGTGTGGACATATATCTTATTGCGTCGTCAATATGAAGGGTGATATTGACACCGTATTCCGAATCGTCAAAGGCACGTCGTATCAAAGTCTCATTCTCGTCAAAGACTTCTACGGTGTCTATATGTGCATCGGGAGCCCCCTCGGCAAGGCATAGAGTTGCGTAGCCGGTGAATGTCCCGAGTTCGAGAATATTGCTGGGTCGTATCATGGCGGTGAGCATGACGAGCAGCCGTCCCTGAGCATGTCCCGAGCACATGCGGCCGTGTACCCTGCGCAGATGTGACAGCCGGTCTATGCGGTGCAGGTATTCCGGTTCGGGCGAGATATGTCTCTCAATATAGTCGTCCAGCAGCAGGTCGTCCATGATATGTCAGAATAACGGGTTGATAAGCGCCTGTATGGCGGCTGCATAACCTTGTGCTCCGAGTCCGGTGATGACGGCTTTTGTTGCCGGGGCTGTTACCGAGTTATGCCTGAAGTCCTCACGTGCGTATATGTTGGAGATATGCACCTCAATGACCGGAGCCGGTATGGCCGCGATAGCGTCGCGGAGAGCTATGGAATAGTGTGCGTATGCTCCGGGATTGATGACTATCCCTTCGGTCGCGGGGTCGAATCCGGCTTTCTGTATGTAGTCTATCAACTCCCCCTCGTGGTTGGATTGATAGAATTGCAGATTCGTGTCGGGGAACGCTTCTGTGAGGGTGTCGCATATGTCGGTCAGTGACAGGTGACCGTATATCTGTGGTTCTCGCTTGCCGAGAAGGTTGAGGTTTGGTCCGTTGATTACGTGAATCATTGTGTTTATAAGATGGTTGAGGCGTCGCTGAAGCAACGCACCGGGACAAAAATCGGGGAGGAAGGGTGACAGATTTTCTTATAACGAAAAAGAGCAGCTGGAAACCGAAGTTTACCAAGCTGCTCTTCCTCTCTCCTCAGCGGTGCGGACGGGACTCGAACCCGCGACCCCATGCGTGACAGGCATGTATTCT
>CAMWRB010000115.1 GCA_947176545.1 uncultured Porphyromonadaceae bacterium | reverse complement strand
TACATATAATGCGCGTCCCACATTTACCGGAACGACCGGAACCACATATCTCCGGTATCGACCCCAGTATTACGGGACATACAGTTATTATGAGAGTAACTTCATGACCCTGAATGTGGAAGCGCCGGAGGTGCCCGTAACATCTCTTACCATGAAACAGTCCGAGGTAACTTCAGGTCTGAATAAGGAAGTGAAGTTGCTGTTTGACTATGAACCGGCCAACGCCACATATACTGCTGTGGCAGCCGAGGTGGAGGATACATCTATAGCATCTTATTCCGCTACCACAGGGCTTAAAACCAAAACAAAGAAAGGCTCTACAAAAGTGACAGTATACACGACTAATGACAAGTCTGTTTCAACTGAATTCACGCTGACCTGCGATTTGGAAAATCCCGTAAAGAGCGTCAATTTCGGTCCGGGCACAGAAGACGGTGTGATTAACGTATATGTAAAGCAGCTTATCGGTCTCCGACCCGTTGTATTGCCCGAGAATGCGGACATCAAGGATGTGACAATCACCGTTACGGACAACGGCACAGACCGTGATGACTTTACCTGCTCAACATATAAGGTGAACTGGTGGGATAACGACGGCACACGTGTACAGTTCTTCGAACTCTCCGGCCACCGTCCTACCGGCGACCATCCGGCCAAAGTCCATGTCGTATCTGCCGACGGTGCATACGAAAAGGATTTTATTGTAAATGTGCTTGAGAGCGATCGGACTCCTCTGGAGGGTGGTTATACTGATGGCACGATTATTCTGAACGAGGAGTGGTTCGGTCACACTAACGGCGGACTGAACTACATAACACCGGACAACAAGGTAATCTATCAGGCATACGAGCGTGAGAATCCGGGAATGTCTTTCGGATGTACATCACAGTATGGTACAATCTGGAATGACAAACTGATTGTAGTGTCCAAACAGCCGGATGACGGTGGCGACGTGCTCCGTGGCGGTGGTTGTGTCGTTATTGCCGATGCCAAGACCCTCAAGCGAATCGGCGGATATTATGACCGTCCTACATTTGAAGGCCATTTCGGCGATGGTCGTGCCGTGGCAGGCGCCACGCCTGACAAAATCTATGTGACCACGAGCAGCGGTATATTCATCTTCGATATCACCGACGTTGAAAATCCTGTTGTGACCGGATGTCTGGCCGGCGGAACCGGCGATGACCTGTATTCAGGTCAGGTCGGTGACATCATCAATGGAGGCAAATATGTATATGCAGTGATGCAGAACACCGGTATACTCTGTATCGACCCTCTTACCGACAAGCTTGTTAAGACTATAGAAGATGCCAATGCCCAGGGTGTGACCCAGACAGCTGACGGTACGGTTTGGTATGCGACAATTACCGACGGACACTCCGTTTTCGTCGCTATCGACCCGGAAACTCTCGAAGAGACAGACCGCATAGATATGCCTGCTGAAATCGGCACTGTAGCCTGTGGATGGGGTGCATGGCGCTCCACTGCATTCAAGGGCGACCACACAACGGGCAACCTTTGGTTTACTACCGGTGCCGGCTCAATTGTCGGCGGTGGCACTTACTACTACCGCTTTAATCCCAAGACCGATGACGCAGCTTCCATCGAGCCATTCTTCACACTCGCCGGTGTTAAAGGCGTAAACGGTTTCGGTGAAGAGGTGGATCAGATGAACTACGGGACTTCTATCTTTGACCCTATCAATAACCGCCTGATTGTCATGACCACCCGTAAGGGAGCGGCAAGCGGACAGTATCGCGACAGTTGGGTGCATTTTGTCGATGGTAATACCCGACAGATAACACGTACTTTCAATCTCAATCCCTACTATTGGTTCCAGTCACTCCCCATCCTCCCCGATAAGCATGATGCCGTGATTAACCTTGAAACTATCGAGATGAAGCCTACGGATGCCACTAAGGAGATTGACCTCTCGGAACTTGTCACTGACCGTGATAATATCGACAGCAATATCAAAATATCACTTCTTGAACAACCTATGTTGCTGGCTGCAGGTGATGAGGAGGAATCTCATGCGGAGGTAAAACTTGACGGCAAGAAGCTGCAGATTACGCCTAAATCCGAGGGTAGTCACTACTTCACTCTAATGGCTCAATCCAACGGTCGCACAGTGACTAAGACTGCACATGTGAAGGTCGGTATCACTACAGGAATAGATAATACGGCAGTTGCTTCAAAATCTATTGACTGTGACGGACAGCGTCTTTACATCACAGGCTTCAACGGTGAGATTATAACTGTTTATACCATAGACGGGCAGACACTCACTTCATTCGGTGTGGATGAGGACAACTACATCTTCGATTTCGGCGGACATACAGGTATGTATATCCTCAAATCAGATTCCAACTACAGCACTAAGGTTATTATCAGATAATGAGACTTAAAGCTATTGTCTTTTCCGCTTTCCTGTCGGCGATGACATCAGTCATCGCCGCTCAGGATACGGATTACACTCAGGGCATTATCTGGGTGAATGAGGACTGGTACGGACATCAGAACTCCACTATCAATTACCTCCTCCCGGATGACCCGGAGGGGAATTTCTGGAAATATCGTATCATTCAGTCAGAAAATCCCGGTGTAGAATTGGGCTGTACCAATCAGTACGGGGCGCTTTGGCAAGGAAAGCTTTACCTGATAGCCAAACAGGATAAGGACCCCGGAGCCTCAATCACCGGCGGACGGATAACGGTAGCGGATGCCAAAACGATGAAAGTGCTTCATCAACAGAGCCTCATAGACCCGTCGGGAGCACAATGCGACGGACGGGGGTTCATTGGTGTAGATGCACATAAGGGGTACATCTCTTCAAGCAACGGGATATGGATTTTTGACCTTGATACATACACTGTAACAGGACAGGTCGAAGGTTCGGCCAATCCAAATGCCGGAGGAGATAACGACAAGCCGAATACCGACCCGACAGGCTCGCTATATCACGGCCAGTGCGGAATGATGGTAGAGGCTGAGGGTAAAATATTCGCAGCCCATCAGCAATACGGACTTCTTGTTATTGACCCTGATTCCGACACGGTGATTCATACACTCTCCCTGAATATTGTTCAGGCCGGTGCCGGTATCGGTTCAGTGGTGAAATCGAAAGATGGTAATCTCTGGCTATCAGTTACGAAAAATCTTCAGGGCACAGGAGCTTTTCTGAATTATATTGTAAAAGTAGACCCTGAATCTCTGGAGTATGAAATCATAGAAATTCCGGATGGGATGTATCCGCCCTCCAATTCGTGGTATGCATGGACACCGGATGCTTTTGTAGCCTCCTCCGTTCAGAATTGCCTGTATTGGAAAGGAGGACCTAACAGATGGTTCTCAGGGACAAAAATATATAAATTTGACTGTGACACCCACAAACAGAGCCTCTTCATAGACCTTGAAGAGGAAGGGGCGGATTGGAAACTGTATGGATGCGCCATAGGAGTCCATCCCGTGACAGACGAAATTTATATGGCTCTGTATCACGAGTTCGGCACACCGACTTACATCACCAGACGCTATTCCCCTGCCGGAGAGAAGATTCGCGATTATGAGATGATAATGAACTATTGGTTTCCCTCACTCCCTATCTTCCCGCAGTCGCAACCGGAGTCCGGTATTGATGAGGTAAATGATGAGGATAATGTGAATGACTGTTGCGGAGACCTTTATTCATTGAACGGACTATTGGTTCGCCGTAATGTCGGATTGGACAACCGCTCCGACATTCCACCCGGAATATATATCTGGAAATCTCCAGCCCGAACCCGTAAAATCGTCATCAGATAAGCAATTGAGGATGTGTCGCTAAATAATACCGCGACACATCCTCATCTTTTCAGTGTGATAAATCTTATCAGTGTGATATATTTGTATAAATCGGGTTACTCGAAATATCCGCTTCCGGCGGCAGGCTGCTCTTCTACTTTCAGAAGGTCTTCGTCAAGCTCGTCATAGACTACGTACAATCCTTTCTCCGGTATTTCCAACAGGCATAGTATCGAAGTCACGCCGCCCTCCATCGGAGAGGCATACATTTCGGTCTTTATTCCATTGATTTCTACCGTTTTTCTTTGGATAATATAGTTGGAGGATGGTAACACATCGTTCAGAAATTCATCGGCAGCGGCGATGGTATTAAAAAAGGGGCTCTTGTCGGAATACATACATTCCACTCCGATAGGAATAAGTTCATCTACAGGGCCGTCATGATAGTTGCCGGCCAGGTCTGTAAAGAACGGGAACAATGGAATCGCATTTGCATTCAGACCCAACATAACAAACACGATAAGGGAAAGTATTTTCTTCATTTCGATATATGATGCTATTTTAATAATTTGAACTGCATGGTATTCAAAAAATCAGCGAGTGGCAAACATTTGTCACTCGCTGATTTTTATCCTTTGAACGGATGTTGATAATTATACGAGATTGACTACATCCTCCTCATCATTGGGGGCGATGACAATCTTACCTTCACGGCCCAACCAGCCGAGGGCGGCCATGATTTCATCCTTTTTCAGTTTAGTTGCTTTCTTTATACCTTTAATTCCCAACATGTGGGTATCCTGAGCCTCGAGTGCCTTATACACCTCACCGGCCCATGTGCCGATTGAATCAATAGTCATAATCTATAAATTTTTGGTTAATAATTAATATTTCTTATCACTCACTGCAATATATCCCGTATTTAAACCGGGCGTAAATATCGCTATAATTTAATTCTTATTTTATTAGTTTAACATTTAAAAGCGGAAATTGTTATATATTTGTCACATAAAAATGAAAATAAATGTCCTCAAAGAGTAATTCTTCAAAAAAATCAAGCAAATTAGAGCATATTGATGCACTGCACGGACGGGTGGTAAAAAATACCGGGTCTGCTTATCTTGTCGAACTGCAGGACGGAACTTTACTCCCGTGTCGCATCAAGGGAAATTTCCGTATCAAGGGGATACGCACCACCAATCCCGTTGCCGTGGGTGACGAAGTGGATATTACTCTTCAGGATTCGTACACACATTATATCACTT
>CAMWRB010000114.1 GCA_947176545.1 uncultured Porphyromonadaceae bacterium | reverse complement strand
GATTTGAGGGTGCGGTCGCTTTTTTTATCGTATATTTCATTGTCCGTATGCTCGTGGTGTGGGGATATTTTATTATTTTTGTAGGTTAGAGATTATGCGTGATGCTTTGACAGATATCATGATGAAGTGCCTGCGGCACTTGTTGTGCCCGGCAATGGTGCTGACGGGCATGGTCGCTGTGATGTCGTCATGTAATCACACTGCCGGCGGAGAGTTGCCTGAGGATGCTCTTATTGAAGTCGGTGACAGTGTATTGACCCGCATGGATATAGTGCGACGGATACCGCAGGGATTATCTCCGGAGGATAGTGTCGCCATGTTCAATCTGCTGGTCAATAACTGGTTGGATAACATGCTGCTGGTAGACGTAGCCTTTGATAATATAGATGACAGGGAGCGTATCGAGCAGTTGGTCAATGACTACCGCAACACACTGATTATCGAATCCTACCGCAGAAAGATACTTGAGACTACGCCGACGGATATAAAGGATGGTGACTTGCAGGCCTATTACAAGTCGCACTCGGATGAGTTGGTGTTGAAGCGTCCGGTCATCAAGGGACTGTTTATCAAAGTTCCCTCCAAGGCAGGACGTATCAAGGATATAAGACGTTGGATGGCGACGGCGACTCCCGATGCTATTGATAATCTGGAGAAATACGGACTTGATGAGTGTGTGAAGTATTCATTTTTTGAAGACAAATGGATGGATATCCGCACCATCGAGCAGCAAATCCCCTACAGGTTCGAGGATGTGGATATGTT
Source organism: uncultured Porphyromonadaceae bacterium (assembly GCA_947176545.1). Taxonomy (GTDB): domain Bacteria; phylum Bacteroidota; class Bacteroidia; order Bacteroidales; family Muribaculaceae; genus Lepagella. Next base: position 4,322 of record CAMWRB010000114.1, on the reverse strand, counting down.
CGTGAGCGACAAACCATACTTTGAAACGACTTACTCAGGCATGACATACATGCTCCATATAAGTGATTATATACCCTCCGGAGAGGTGATGCCGTACGAGGTGGCCTTACCGCAGATACGTCGTATTCTGGAATCAGCGCGCGGTGAGGCATTCGGTAAGAGGATTAAGCGGGAGTTATATCAGTCGGCCATCAAGGATGGCAAGCTTAAAATAATAGATAATGAAAACGTGAAAATATAATGAAAGTGAACACCATAAGAAAGACAGGACTATTGGCGGCCGCTGCCATTGTCGGTGCGACATCGCTAATCATGGCCAAACCGGCCAAGAATACCATCGATGAGGTGGCATGGATAGTTGGAGATGAGGCAATCTTCCGCTCCGACATAGAAGAACAGTATGCTCAGATGCGCAGTGAGGGAGTCAATATCCAGGGTGACCCGTATTGTGTCATCCCCGAGCAGATAGCCGTCGAGAAACTCTTCCTGCATCAGGCCAAGATAGACACCATCGAGGCGCCTGACAATCAGGTACAGGTACAGACAGACCGGCGAATCAACTTTTTTGTTACCAATCTCGGTTCCAAGGAGAAAGTGGAGCAATACTTCCGCAAGCCGTTGCCCCAATTGCGCGAGCAGCTCATGGAGATGATGCGTAATGACTATATAGTGTCGAGCGTGAAGCAGAATCTTACCAAAGATATCAAGGGAACACCGCGTGAGGTCGGTCGTTATTTCGAGTCACTCCCGGAGGATAGCGTACCCTATGTGCCGTTGCAGGTCGAGGCTCAGATTATCACGATTAATCCCGTCATCCCGCGTCAGGAGATAGAGGATGTCAAAGCCCGTCTGCGTGATTATGCCGAACGTGTCAATAGCGGTAAGTCGGAATTTTCCACGCTTGCCATCATGTATTCCGAGGATGGCTCGGCCATGCAGGGTGGTGAGCTCGGTTTCCATGGTAAAGCGGATTTTGTGCCGGAGTTCTCAAATGTGGCTTTCAATCTCAATGACCCGAAAAAGGTTTCACGCATTGTCGAGACCGAATTCGGTTATCACATCATACAGCTTATTGAGAAGCGGGGCGAGCAGATAAATGTGCGTCACATACTCTTGCGTCCGAAGGTCAGTGATGCCGAACTTCGCGAGGGTGTGACACGTCTTGACTCACTGAGGGCAGACATCGTTTCGGGTAAAATCAAATTCGAGGATGCCGCGCGCTATGTGTCGCAGGACAAGGACACGCGCAACAATGCCGGTCTGATGGTCAATACCGACGGTTATACATCTTCACCGCGTTTCGAGATGCAACAGCTACCTCCGGAAGTGGCCAACAAGATTGAGAACATGCAGCCGGGAGACATCTCGGAAGCTTTCATAATGAAAGACCAGAAGAAGAATGCCGATGTAATCGCAATCGTACGTCTCCGTGAGAGAATACCCGGACACCGCGCTTCGATGCAGGATGATTACAACATGATTAAAGAGTTATATGAAGAGCATCTGAAGGAGGAGAAAATCAAGGAATGGGTGGAACGCAAGATTAAGGAGACATACGTACGTATAGAGGATGGCTGGGGAAATTGTGACTTCCAATATGAGGGTTGGGTCAAGTAATAGCGAATGTTATGAATTTTGAGCGTATCAGCCGTAAAGCTATCTGTATGTTGTTGGTCATCATTGCCGTTTCCGGTTTTGGTGAACTGGCGCGTCAGGCCTCGGCCCAAGCTCAGAAAAGCGGGAAAGTGAAGGCTAAAGACGGAGGTAAAAAGGATGAATATCATCGTCCTGACCCTCAGTTTCCGACCAAGCCGCAAATCCCGTCGGCCAACAGATACCGCAGCAACATAGTTTTTCTTGAGCAGGCTGACTCGTTGTATCGACCCCAATACTCACCTCAGGAGATGCAGATTGTCAAGGGCAACGTGCAGTTTCGTCAGGCCGGACTGAGGATGTTTTGTGACTCGGCTTATTATTATCCGGAGCTGAACTCGCTCGATGCGTTCAGTCATGTGAAGATGCAGCAGGGTGATACCCTCTTTGTCTATGCCGATAAGCTATATTACGACGGAACGATGCGCTTCGCCAAGCTCAGATGCGGAACTACGCAACCTCAGGTCATCATGGAGAACCGTGATGTAATACTGACTACCGACAGTCTCGACTATGATATGTCTACCGATTTGGGATGGTATGCCGACGGCGGACGTCTTGAGGATAAACAGAATGTGCTCACTTCACTCTATGGTAATTATTCACCGTCAAGCAAGAACGCCGAGTTCTTCTATGATGTCGTGCTCAGGAGCAAGGACAATAAGTTTGAGATGCTCACGGACACTCTATATTACAATACCGAGACACACATAGCGCGTATCGAGACTTTTACCGAGATTCGCAGCGAGAATGATACAATATTTACGTCGAAAGGTCTGTACAACACCGAGACCGGAATCGCTGAACTTCTGTCGCGTTCGACAGTGATACACCGCGACAGTCTGAACCGAGTGACAACCTTGGTCGGAGACTCAATAGTATATGACCCGGCGACCCGTATCACCCGTGCTTATTCATTCCGTGACCCCAACAAGGTGCCCACGCCGATGGTGATTAATGACACGGCCCGCAAGGCACGGCTGATAGGTGGGTTCGGAATATACAACGACTCGACTCGTGAGGCGATGGCTACAGAATATCCGCTGATGATAGAGTATTCGCGGCCCGACACGCTCTTCATGCGCGCCGACACCATTCGTACATGGCTTATCGACAGACTTGTACCGACAGTGACGCGTACCGATTCGGTAGCTGTCGCTGTGTTGGATACACTGTCCGGAGACACCATACAGGTCATCGGGCCACGAGCTGTATCAGACTCCGTACACAGGGAATTTCATGTGGCCAAGGCATATCCGCGTGCCCGCTTCTTCAGGACAGACCTTCAGGGTGTTTCGGACACCATCATGTATACCGAGTATGACTCATTGCTCAACATGACGCGATTGCCAATCGTATGGAGCGACGAGCGACAGATTAAGGGGGATACAATCACGGTACACTTCAATGATTCGACAGCCGACTGGGCCCGTCTGCCGCATAAAGGGTTGATGATGGAGAGTGTCGAGGAGGATTTCTATAATCAGCTTTCGGCCGACCGTATGATGCTCTATCTGGACGGAAAGGGTCTGAGACGTCTGGAGGGGGAGGGGTCTGTGATGACCATTTTTCTGCCGATGGAACGTGACTCGACCTATTCGCGTTTTGTATATGCCGAGAGTTCGTACCTGAATGTGGACCTGAACAACGGGGAACTGGAACGCCTGAAGATGTGGCCCGAAGTGACAGGTACGGTTACTCCCATCGGTGATGTAAAGCGTAATCAGAAGTTACTCCCCAAGGCAGAATGGTATGGTGTGCTCAGGCCGCGTCGGGAGTGGTATGATGACCGCCTGCGATGGGCCGATGATTTGGGTGAGATTTCAGAAGAGTTGGAGCAGTATTTTTCAAGTAATTAAATAGCGTACGGATAATCCCGTCCGGCGGAGGCAGACGACAACCCCTCCTTCCGCGACTGATGTCAGAATATAACCGAGATATGAATGACGTTATTAAATTGCTGCCGGATTCAGTTGCCAATCAGATTGCCGCCGGTGAGGTGATACAGCGCCCCGCATCGGTAATCAAGGAGTTGGTAGAGAATGCTGTCGATGCCGGAGCTACCGATATAAGAATCTATATCAAGGATGCAGGTCGCACGTTGATACAGGTCATAGACAACGGATGCGGTATGAGTGTGACCGACGCACGCATGGCGTTCGAACGTCACGCCACGTCCAAGATACGCCGTGCCGACGATTTGTTCACTCTGCACACCATGGGATTCCGCGGCGAGGCGTTACCCTCGATATGTGCCATCTCACAGGTAGAGGTACGCACGATGCGCCCCGGTGACAATATAGGTACCCGTCTGCTGATAAATGCATCGAAGGTTGAGTCACAGAGTGCGGAAGTGTGTGAAATCGGCACCTCAATTGCGGTAAGAAACATTTTCTTCAATGTCCCCGCCCGACGTAAGTTCCTGAAGAGCGATAATGTGGAGTTGTCAAATATATTACGGGAATTTGAACGACTGGCTCTTGTCAATAATAATATCCGGATGAGTATCGACACCGGCTCACGCAAGATAGAACTGCGGGCAGCCACATTCAAGCAACGAATCGAGGATTTGTGGAAGAATAATCTGAAGATGGAGTTACTGCCGGTGGAGGTAGACACCTCTCTGGTCAAAATAGAAGGGTACATCTCCCGTCCGGAGAATGCACGTC
>CAMWRB010000113.1 GCA_947176545.1 uncultured Porphyromonadaceae bacterium | reverse complement strand
TTGCTGCAGTATCTACAGTGACTTCTGCCGCCGAGACCGGCGGGGAAGTCACTGTGTGTGATATTTTTGCTAAATTTCCCGACAAATATCTGGCCATCATACCGGCACCGGTTCGTCTTGATATGCTCGATTATCTGAAAGCTGACAGCCTCGTACACGTCAGGAACGCATATCGTGGCGAGTCATGGATTGAAGAATACAAACCGGGCTATCTGCGGGTACATATCACCAACGTCTCATCATTGCAAATCAAGAAGTTGCATGACCGGAAACGCGGTGACATCTTTATGGCCGTCTACACAGTCGCATCTGACAATGTGGCGGCCGACAGCCAAATCCTCTTTTTTGACGCCGAAGCCAATCAACTCGAAACCGGGAAATATTTCAAGCTGCCCGACCCGAAACACTTCTGGCTTACTCCCGACAACAGAGAGGGACACCACGAACAGAAACGGTTGCAACAGGAAGTGCCGTTCTATGCCATAGAGTATACGCTGTCGCCGGATGATGATGTACTGACAGGACGCATCTCCTCTATCAGTTTCCTCTCCGAGGAGATGAAACGCGAGATTATGCCAAAGCTGGTCAAGGAGATGCGATGGCGATGGAACGGTCGTCGCTTCGAGCGTGTTATCACCCTTAGACAAACTTGATTCATACACCATACAAAATATTATAATTGAAAATTATAATCGAAAACAGTTGATATACTGAATTAAAATCGAAAACAGATATAATGGATAGAAAAGTCAGAGTAAGATTTGCCCCGTCACCTACGGGACCCCTGCATATCGGTGGTGTGCGCACCGCCTTGTTCAATTACCTCTTCGCCCGTCAGCATGGCGGAGATATGATACTGCGTATCGAGGACACCGACAGCCGCCGTTTCGTGCCCGGTGCTGAGGAATATATCAACGAGAGTCTGAAATGGCTCGGCATCGGTATCGACGAGGGTGTGCGCGAAGGTGGCGGCTACGGCCCCTACAAGCAGTCGGAGCGCCGCGACATCTATCGGGAGCATGTCAAACAACTGCTCGATGCCGGCAAGGCATACATAGCTTTCGACACCCCCGAAGAACTGGAGGCTGCCCGCGAAGCCACTCCCAACTTCCAGTATGACGCCTCCACACGCATGTCGATGCGCAATTCATTGACTATGCCGAAGGAGGAGGTGGACCGACTGATTGCAGACGGACATCAATATGTAGTCCGCTTCAAGATTGAGCCGGACGAGGATGTCACCGTCAATGACCTTATTCGCGGTCAGGTCACCATCAACAGTAATATCCTTGACGACAAGGTGCTCTACAAATCTGCGGATGACCTCCCCACATACCACCTTGCCAACATTGTCGATGACCACCTGATGGAGGTGTCACACGTCATCCGTGGTGAGGAATGGCTTCCCTCCGCACCTCTGCATGTATTGCTCTATCGTGCCTTCGGTTGGGAAGACACCATGCCGCAGTTCGTTCATCTCCCGCTGCTGCTGAAACCCGTCGGCAACGGCAAACTCTCGAAACGTGACGGCGACAAACTCGGTTTCCCCGTGTTCCCGCTCGAATGGCATGACCCCAAATCGGGAGAGATTTCTTCCGGCTATCGCGAGAAGGGCTACCTCCCAGAAGCTGTCGTCAACTTCCTTGCCTTGCTCGGGTGGAATCCCGGTGATGACTCCGAGGTAATGTCCATGCAGGAACTGATTGACAAGTTCTCGTTTGACCACTGCTCCAAGAGCGGAGCCAAGTTTGACTATAAGAAGGGTATCTGGTTCAACCATGAATATCTGATGAAGATGCCTGACGACCAACTTGCTGTACTCTTCAAGCCTATTCTTGTCGAAAAGGGACTCGACGGCAAATTCTCTGATGAATATATAGCCCGTGCCCTCGGCATGGTCAAGGGTCGTGCCGACTTCGTGCAGGACCTGTGGGATCAGGCCGACTTCTTCTTTGTCGCTCCGACAGAGTATGCACCCAAAGATGTCAAGAAGCGTTGGAGCGCCGAGACTCCGGCCATAATGAATGAGCTGATAGGAGTTCTCGAGGGGATTGACGACATGACCTCTGCAAATGCCGAGAAGATAGTGCTCGACTGGATAGCCGCCAATGGATACCACCTGGGCAACGTCATGAACGCATTCCGTCTGGCCGTAGTCGGAGCATGTCGCGGACCGCACATGTTCGACATCACCGAGATGATGCCCCGTCAGGAAGTCATCGCCCGTATCCGCCGCGCCATCGACACCATCCCCCTCCCCGAATAACAAAATAAACAAAGCACAAACACCAAATAACTAACAACTAATAACTAATCACTAATAAAAAGGGTGAATCCGATATATTCAGCCGGAATATGGCTATACAGACAGGGCGTTAGATTGGCAGCTTGTAGAAACAACAAGGCTGCCAATCTAAACCGCGGCCTCTCCGAAACGTTCGTACTCCTGCGACAAAAGATTGACCCTAAATCACGCTATATCTGGATTCATGCTGCCTCTCTCGGTGAGTTTGAGCAGGGACGTCCGCTCATCGAAATGCTCAGACGCGAGCATCCGGAACTGAAAATACTCCTGACATTCTTCTCCCCGTCAGGCTATGAGGTGCGTAAAAATTATGACGGAGCGGATGTAATCTGCTATCTTCCGTTTGACACATCGCGCAACGTCCGCCGTTTTCTCGACATCGTCAATCCGAGCATTGCAATATTTGTGAAATATGAATTCTGGGGTAATTATCTCAACGAATTAAATCGGCGCCACATACCTACTTACCTCATCAGCGGGGTCTTCCGTAGCAATCAACTATTTTTCAAACCGTACGGAGGTTTCTATCGCCGTTGGCTACGCAATTTCACACATCTGTTCGTACAGGATGAGGGGAGTAAAAAACTGTTGCAAAATATCGGAGTAACAGATGTAACCGTTGCCGGAGATACACGTTTCGACCGCGTAAGTGATATAATGCGCACTGTGCGTCCGATTCCCGAATTAGACGCATTCTGCGGTGCACGCACACCGGCACGGACGACACCCGTATTCATAGCCGGAAGCAGCTGGCCCGCTGACGAAGAAATATACGCCCGTTGGGTCACACAACATCCGGAGGTCAAGGTCATCATCGCCCCACATGAATTTGATCCGGAAAGACTTGACAAACTGAAAGAACTTTTCGGACGCGAAAACACCATCCTGCTCAGTGAAATACGCAACGGCCGGCGACAGCCTGGCGCGCAGCAGGTACTCGTCATCGACTGTTTCGGACTGTTGTCATCCGCATATGCCTATGCTGACTTCGCTTATATAGGTGGCGGTTTCGGCGCAGGTCTTCACAACATCAACGAAGCTGCCGTCTACGGCATACCGGTCGTTTTCGGGCCGAACCATTCCAAATTTATCGAAGCCGAAGAAATCAAGACTCTCGGTGGTGGCATAGCAGTCCACAGCCGTGAGGGTTTCGAGCGTACCGCCTCCCGTCTCCTCTGTGACACCGTCGAGCGCAACCAACGCGGCCGTTGGGCAGCCGAATACATCCAATCCAAACTCGGCGCCACCCGCCTCATCTACAACTCCCTCCCCCTCGATTCTTGACACACTCTCGTTCAAACCGTACCTGTTAAATATTTCTAAAAGTCAATCGCTCTAACAGATTTTTTTGTATATTTGCGATAATTCTCACGCCGGTCGGGTGTGACATATCTCTATGTCCCAAAAGGTGAGGGAATTTCAAACATATTGAAGGCGTTTATCAGCGCCTGTTTTTGGTTGTCTGAAACTACCACAATATCAGAACCTATGCCGAAAACAGAGCGACGATAGATGCTCATGGGTATGATTATATACCGTCATTATCCTCCCGGTATCAGGAGGTGACGGGTAGTTCATATCGGCGTGAGGTCTACGTTGCTCGTCTGCATAGGTAGGCTGTGGTAGGCCTCAGGCAGCGAGACGGGCAACAAATAAGGCTCTCACGCTTTCTGTCACTATACTTTTTTTACTACCTGCATTACATCCAAATTGAGAGCCGGGGATGACTTTATATTATGACACCTCTGCTCGGTTCTTCATTTTATGATTCGCTAAACCGACTGGTCATCGGTTTCCTCCTGTCGTTATGGCTTTTTGCGATACCTTGTTTTGATATAACGCTCATAGACGGGCCTATACCTATCAGTATATATGTCGTTGCGTGCTTTATCACAGGACTCTTCTTCTCATTCCTGATTGATAGACTTGCAGAATGCAATTGGCGTGGATTTCAGATTATTTTCTATAAGAACAAACTTGAAAGAATCAGAAAGACTTGTGAAAAAGAGAAGGTTCAGTTGCCGGAAATAGAAGGAGACTCCAAGAACGCTCTATATACTTATTACAAATATTACTATACTGTACAACAAGGCAACTTATTGGGTAATATACCTGCACTTGAGACATTATCAGCCTTTATGATGAATCTGAGCGGGGTTTGCATTATCTCAACTATCATCAGCTTCTTTTTATGCTTAATCCGCTGCTGTTGTTACTGCTGTTGTTGCTGTTGCTCATATTGCATATATCCGGGGTATATCCTGATTATATCCATAATCCTCCTTTTTTGCTCAAAATATTGCAGGGATTACATCGAGAATAAAATTTATTCAAACATAATCATAGCTTATAAATTTCTGAAAGAGAAATCTGAGTAAACTCTGAGATATGCCCCTATCACCCATAAAGATATGCCTCAGTCTCATATTGTTTACTCAAGCTATCCAATAATATAACTGAAAAAATCAAACTAAAAACAAACTATATGACTCACTTAACATCATTTTCATTGAAGCGATGGCTATCACTGCTATTGCTATTAATCGGACTAAACGTCACGCGGGCCGCCTACTCCGGCACAGCGACGATTGACCAAGTATTATCCTACTCCCTGAATTCTAACAACACGGCCACTCTCACCGGATGTTCAAATACGCTGAGAGACCTTGTAATCCCTTCGACAATAGAATATGCAGGCTATACCTATACTGTAACTGAAATCCGCAACTCTGCATTTGCCAACTGCTACCTTCTCGAAAGTATCTCAATACCGGCAAGTGTCACAAGTATTGGCAGCAGTACTTCTG
>CAMWRB010000112.1 GCA_947176545.1 uncultured Porphyromonadaceae bacterium | reverse complement strand
TGATATTGTCACCAGATATGATGTCGATGCCATACATATAGATGATTACTTCTATCCGTATCCGGCCAATGGCAGAAAGTTTACTGACGATGCGGTAGCCTATGCCACGTTCGGCAACGGAATGGAACGTAACGCGTGGCGCCGTCACAATGTTGATTTGCTCATACAACAGATGTACAGCACTATCAAGCAGAATAAACCGTGGGTGCGTTTCGGTGTGAGTCCGTTCGGTATATGGCGCAACAAGAGCAGTGACCCTCGCGGCTCAAACTCATCCGGCCTCCAGAATTACGACGATTTATATGCCGATGTGCTGTTATGGGCCGATAAGGGGTGGGTGGATTATGTCGTACCGCAATTGTACTGGACACTCGATATGAAAGCCGCTCCGAGCAGACATCTCGCCCACTGGTGGAATGACAATATCAATCCCAAGGTACAGCTTTATATCGGTCAGGACACCAAGCGCACTATGGACTCCGCAGACCCCGGCAATCACGACACCAACGAGCTTGACACCAAAGTAAAATTGAGCCGTAAGCTTAAAAATGTCGGTGGCAATGTGTGGTGGCACGGTTATTGGGTTACTGACAACTATAAAGGTGTCGCGGACTCACTCTCGCTCAAATATCAATCGACAATAGCGCTTCCGCCGGCATTCGGCGATGAGAAGGTACGCCCGGAAAAGGTCAGAAATCTGAAGATAGAACGTCAGAACGGCAAGACATTCTTAGTCTGGGATGAAGTGCCCGACGGACTCAAACAGACCGCTACTGACCAGACAAAATATGTGGTTTACCAGTTTTTCCCCGGAGAGGATAGCGAAGATATTTCCGACTCTCAGACAATTATTGCTTTGACTCCCTATACGCGGGTGATGATAAGTGAAGATATAGCTCCGGAGTCCATAGAGGGTATGACGTTTGCAGTTACAGCATTGGACCGCATGAATCGTGAATCGTTACCGGTAAGAATAAAGCCATGAATACTGAATTACCTGTCATCTCCTCCGATATCATTGAATTACTGGACAGCGAGGCCAAACGTATCAATCGTCCGGAATTCATAGAGAATGACCCGGTTCAGTTTCCGCGTCAGTTTACAGACGTACGTGACATCGAAGTGGCTGCGTTGCTTTCGGCAATTATCGCCTGGGGTAACCGCAAGATGATATGCCGCGATGCCGGCCGTCTTATGGGTCTGATGGACCATGCCCCGTATAAGTACATAATGGAACAGGGCTACGAAGATTTTCCCGATGAGGTCAATATACACAGGACATTCTTCGGGCGTAATTTAAAGCATCTGCTTCGGGGACTGCATGAGATTTATAAACGACATGAGTCGCTCGATGCATTTTCGGCTTCTATTCGTGCCGGAGAGGAGGAGGCACCCGCATGGCGTTTGGTCGAGGCTATCAATGGCATAACAGCTGACGCAAACGGAGGTAGGACTGACAGCCGGGGATTGCCTCAGAATCTGAAGATGACTGCGCTGAAACGTGTCAATATGGCACTCAGATGGCTTGTCCGTGATGATGGCATAGTCGATATGGGCGTGTGGCACAGTATACCGAAATCAAAGCTGTATATCCCTCTCGATGTGCATGTCGGCAACACCGCGCGCGATTTGGGACTCATAACACGGCGAGCAAACGACCGTAAGACAGTTGATGAACTGACGGAACAGTGCCGTCTCCTTCGCCCTGACGACCCTTGTCTGTACGATTACGCCCTCTTCGGTATCGGTATAGGGTGCTGAACCTAAAGCGAAATAATCTAATTAACGCGGTACAAAGTGCCGTGAGGAAAAATATGAAAAAGCAACTTTTAGCAATTCTATTACTCTCTCCAATCTTGGTTTCAGCCCAAAACAGTGACCGGCTGACATACATCTTTGATTTCGCCGACCCGGAATCGCTGACACCTTCAATAGTCGAGCCTTCTTTGAAAGAGGGAGTTTCCGTGGCGGACATAACTTTCACCGAAGGTCCTGTAGAAATATCCTTTACGGAAAATTCGGCAAGCAACACTCATGTCAGAATCTATCATTCGTATGATGCCGGTTGTGACCTCCGCATATATGACGGCGAGTCAATCCGATTTGTTCTCACCGATGATAATTTCTCATTCGACAATATCGTGTTCGATATGTCGTTCAGCGGTCAGCAACCTGACGTAACATTGATGCCGAATGTCGGCAGCTATGTATGGGAGGAGAACACATGGTACGCCGTATACAGTGATGTTCGGGATGTCACACTGACCTCATTCAAGCAAAGCCGCACACCCAAGATTACCGTAACGCTCAACGCTGCAACCTTTGTCGATAAGATGAATGCCGATAACGCGGACAAGAGCGTGAGGTATTATGATATTTTCGGACACGAATACAAACAGAAACCGACGCACCCCGGCATCTATATCTCCAACGGCCGTAAGATTTTGGTAAAATAGTAAAAGGGAGCGGATGGCAAACAATTTGCCCGCACAGACGGAGGGGAATCCGGGTCTGTGCGGGCTTTGGTTTTATGTCGCGTTATGCGAGTGTGGGTCTGTCTTATCAGAGTGAGAGGGGAGTGTAGGGCATGTCAAATGCTTCGGCTACACCCTTGAATGTAATCTTGCCGTCGACGATATTGACACCTTCAGCCAATCCGGGGTCTTTCTTGCAAGCCTCAATCCAGCCCATATCGGCCAAACGCAGTGCGTAGGGAAGAGTTGCGTTGGTCAGAGCGAGAGTAGAAGTGTAGGGAACTGCACCGGGGATGTTGGCGACAGCATAATGTACAACGCCATCTACAACGAATGTCGGCTCACTGTGAGTTGTAGCGTGTGAAGTCTCGAAGCAACCACCCTGGTCGATAGCGACGTCGACCATCACGGAGCCTGGACGGAGCATCTTGACCATATCGGCTGTGATGAGGTGAGGAGCTTTAGCACCGGGGATGAGAACTGAACCGATTACGAGGTCAGTAGTCGGCAGTTCGTTCTCGATATTGTGTTGTGATGAATAGAGAGTCTTGACGTTCTTGGGCATTACCTCAGCGCAGTGACGGAGTACCGGGAGAGAAATATCGGTGATAGTCACGTCAGCACCCAGACCGGCTGCCATAAGAGCTGCATTACGACCTACGACTCCGGCACCCAATACGAGAACGCGTGCGGGCTTGACACCGGGAACACCACCCAGGAGGAGACCACGGCCTCCCTGAGGCTTCTCAAGGAAACGCGCACCCTCCTGTACAGACATTCTGCCTGCAACTTCAGACATAGGGATGAGCAGAGGGAGTGTGCCCTGACGGTCGCGTACTGTCTCGTAGGCGATGCAGGTCGCACCACTGGCGAGCATAGCCTCGGTAAGGGGCAGGTCGCTTGCAAAGTGGAAATAGGTAAAGAGGAGCTGACCCTTGCGAACGAGCTTATATTCGGGTTCAATCGGCTCTTTAACCTTGATTATCATATCGACAGTGCCATATACATCCTCGATGGTCGGAAGAATTGTAGCACCGGCAGCTTCATATTCAGAGTCAGCGAATCCGCTACCTTCGCCGGCGGTGTGCTGCACGTATACGGAATGACCGTGCTTTACGAGTTCTTTTACTCCCGCGGGGGTTGCACCGACGCGATTCTCATTGTTTTTAATCTCTTTCGGAATACCGATTTTCATGGTGATTTAAGGGATTAGATTGATTAATATATTGGTTAAAGTTTTTTCAGATTTGCCAAGGCCGCTTCTATAGCAGCAATTTTTTCGTTGGCATCACTCTGTTTTTTACGTTCGAGAGCTACGACCTTTTCAGGTGCCGAGGATACGAAACGTTCGTTGGAAAGCTTCTTCTCGACGCCGGCAAGGAACTTTTTCTGATACTCCAGGTCTGCTTCAAGCTTCTTAATCTCCTCCTCAGGATTGATATTATCCTCAAGGGGAACGGCATACTCAACCGTGCCGACGAGGAATGCCTGTGACATCGGCCCTTTCTCATCAACAAAGTCAATAGCGCTTATATTACCCATCTTGATAAGGATGGCATCGAGCGCGTCGTCATGAGCACCTTTGACTTCGAGCATGACAGCATTCTTCTGGGGTATTTGTTTCTGCTTGCGTATGGTGCGGATACCGGCCATGATTTCCTTAAGGGTCTCGAAGCGACGGATTGTCCGGTCACGGTCAGCGATGTCATACGGTTCGGGCATTGGGGCATACATAATGCTCTCACCGGCTTTACGCTCGTACAGATGTTGCCACAGCTCTTCGGTGATAAAAGGCATGAAGGGATGGAGCATTCGGAGCAATGCGTCAAAGAATTCAAGTGTGGCTTCGTATGTTGCGGCGTCTATCGGAGAACCGTATGCCGGTTTAACCACTTCAAGATACCATGACGAGAATTCATCCCAGAACAGTTTATAAACAGCCATCAGTGCCTCCGATATACGGAATTTACCCATAAGGTCCTCGACCTCTTCGAGAGTAGCCGAGAGTCTGGCCTTGAACCATTCGATACCGTTACGGGCCGCGTCAGGCTGAGGTATGGTGGAGTCAACATCCCAGCCTTTGACCAGACGGAACGCGTTCCATATCTTGTTACAGAAGTTACGGCCCTGTTCGCACAGCGAGTCATCATACATGATGTCATTACCGGCCGGTGCCGCGAGCATCAGACCCATTCTCACACCGTCTGCTCCATAATCCTCGATGAGTTTCAGCGGGTCGGGACTGTTACCCAGGGATTTGGACATTTTACGGCCGATTTTATCACGTACGATGCCGGTGAAATATACATTATCGAAGGGTTTGTTGCCGACATATTCATAGCCAGCCATTATCATACGGGCAACCCAGAAGAAAATGATGTCAGGCCCGGTGACAAGTGTCGCAGTCGGATAATAGTAGTTAATCTCACGATTGCCCGGGTCGAGAATACCGTTGAATAGGGTGATGGGCCATAGCCATGACGAGAACCAAGTGTCGAGGGCACCCTCATCCTGCCGCAGGTCATCGGCTTTAAGGTCGAGACCGGAGGCCTGACGGGCTTTTGCCAATGCGTCCTCACGGGTTTCGCCAACAGCGATACATGTCTCTCCGGCGCCGTTTTCATAATAGTATGCCGGGATGCGATGTCCCCACCAGAGCTGACGGCTGATG
>CAMWRB010000111.1 GCA_947176545.1 uncultured Porphyromonadaceae bacterium | reverse complement strand
TCTATACCCTGCAGGAAGAACAGCGGCAGGAAGCTCACTATTATTATCAGAGTTGAATTGAGGATAGGCATACGAACCTCGCGCGATGCCTGAAAAATCACTTTCAGATGAGGCAGACGTTCCGACGCAGGCAACGAAGCATTGTGACGTAACCGCCGATAGACATTCTCGACATCCACTATCGCATCATCCACCAGCGAGCCTATGGCAATCGCTATACCGCCTATACTCATCGTATTGATAGTCAGCCCCATCAGACGAAGCGCTATGAAGGTCATCAACATTGACAGCGGTATAGTGACGATGGATATCAGGGTGGTCCGCGGATTCATCAGGAAGATGAACAGTATGATGCAGACAAAGATTGCACCCTCTATGAGACTCTCCTTGATATTGTTGATTGAACTGTCGATAAAGTTCTGCTGACGGTAAAGGTCGGTATTTATATTGACCGACGGAGGTAGTGTCGTGCGGATGTCGGCTATTACCTCGTCAAGCTGACGCGTCAGTTGCTCCGTGCCGGTCTGGGGTTGCTTATTGACGGTCATTATCACACCCGGCCGACCATTGATAGAGGCATCACCGGTCTGTGGGAATGAACTCCCCTCCACTACCTCGGCAATATTCTCAAGCAAGATTGCCGGCGCTCCGTTCACACCGGGTTTGACTACAGACTCGCCGAGAGTCTGCATATCGGTGACACTTATCAGTCCGCGTATCAGATATTCGTTGCCATATTCATATATCGCACCTCCCGAAGTGTTACGGTTGATGTCGCTGACACTCTCAAGCGCTTCGGACAAAGACACTCCGTAATGGTGCATCTTGTCGGGACGTAACCGTATCTGGTATTCCTTGACATCTCCTCCTATGACAGAGACCTGCGCCACGCCCGGCACTCCGGCCAGTCGCGGTGCGATACGCGCATCGGCCAGCGTCCGCAACTCACGCAGTGATAACGTATCTGACGATAGTCCGACGAACAGCACCTCTCCCAGAACCGATGTCTGGGCACCCATCACCGGAGCAGACACTCCCTTGGGAAGTTCCACACCGGCCAATCGCTCAGAGACGTTCTGACGGGCACGATATACATCGGTATCCCAGTCAAATTCTACCCATACCACTGAAAAACCGTGAGAGGACTGGCTGCGAAGACGACGCACGCCGACAGTACCGTTGAGGGCCGTCTCAATCGGATAGGTCACCAACTGCTCCACCTCCTCGGCTGCCATTCCGCCCGCTTCGGTCATCACAGCGACCGTCGGTGCATTGAGGTCTGGGAACACATCCACCTCCATCTGAGACAGAGTGCGGCATCCCAGTACAATAATGACAGCGGCAATCAACGCTACAAGCAGTCTGTTGCGCAACGAAAAACTGATTATCTTGTCTAACATACCCTCTTCATTTTATTGCACTGAGGTTAATGATTGTGTGTGTGACCCTGTATCTTACTTCCCATGCCGGCCATGCGCACACTCATCGCACCGTTGGTCACAACCTTGTCTCCCGGCTTAAGGCCCGAAAGCACCTCCACACGCTGACCGTCATTCATGCCCTGCTTTATCTCCCTTCGCTCATACGTGCAATGACCTGTCTCCACGTATACCGAGAAAACTCCGGCCTCCTCGACCACTGCCGACTTGGGAACTGAGATTACCCCGGTACGTTCTCCGCCGAGGAGAAAGACCTGAACATTCGTACCCGAATACAATCCGCCGGGATTATTGAACTCTATATATACCGGTATGTAATAGCCTTGCGCAGGGTCGGAGACTCCTCCCGACACGACACGCGGCTGAAGTCCGGCGAGACTGACCGCCTGACCGGAAGATGTCACTATATTCGCACCGACAATATCCTGTACCGAAGCGGCATGACGCTCACTGACATCAGCTCTCAGCATAAGGTTCTTACTCTGTGAAATCACGGCTATCGGGTCGCCGGCATTGACATATTCTCCCGAACGCACATTCACGCGTACCAGGTATCCGGTTATCGGTGCCGTAACCGCAACACCGGTTGTAGCCGAGCGTGTGGACACACCCGACAGGGCGGCCTCTGCGGTCGCTACATCCCCTTTCAACTTCTCATACTCGCGCTTGGTGATAAGATTGGACTTATAAAGTTCCTCACCCTGTTCAAGTTGTTTGCGGGCTGCTGCGAGAGCGGCACGCGCTGAAGCGACACCCTCACCCGGCTCCATTCCGGCCGATGAAATGGTACATATGACGGCACCCCGGCGGACATCGCTGCCTGTGACAAGATTGCTTGCAAATCTGACCATTCCGGATGCCGGAGCGCTTATCACACGCTCTGCAGTAGGGGTATTCTCTATGACTCCTCCTGCGCGTATTACGTTATGAAATGCACCCGGTTCCACAACCTCTGTCTTGATTGCGGCATTCTCCTCAGCCTCATGACTCAGGACGATGCGGCCGTCATCACCTTTTTCACCATCATGCTCGTCCGCATGTTCACCCTCATGCTCATCGTGTCCGTCATGTCCCTCATGCTCGTCATGCCCGTCGTGCACTGCATGTTGATGTTCTCCGCAGCCGGTTAGAACCGCCACAGGTGCAGCCATAATCAGAAATGACACACATATATAATACCGGCACGCATAATATCGCCGTACCCTCTCCTTTATATTCATATACTGCTCGTGTTTTAAAGATTTTCCGGAAGCAAAAGTAATCATTATTACATTCACATCATGTGCATATCTTAAACAGCTTAAACACCCGCATATTCTGATTTTTTTATTACCTTTGTATTTTATATATTGTTACCGCTCAGTGGTCGGCTGAAGTACCTGCCACACCGTATAATACCATACATTCATGAAGCTACCTCAAATCACTACCAATAAGGCAGTCCGCTGGCTCTGGATTGCATTTCTGGGCACCGGGACACTGATAGCCCTTATGCTCCTGCTGATTTACAACGGAGTAATAGGATATATGCCCCCAATCGAAGAACTCGAAGACCCGCACGACAAACTCGCTTCCGTCGTATATGCCTCGGACGGAACTACAGAACTGGGACGATACTTTGCCGGTGCGGGCAACCGTGTATATAATGATTATGAGTCGGTATCTCCTCACGTCATAAATGCCCTGATTGCTACCGAAGATGCACGCTTCAACCAGCATTCAGGCATTGACTTCATGGCCCTCGGACGTACTGCCGTCAAGACTCTGGTCATGGGCAACAAGTCGGCGGGCGGCGGCTCGACCATCACCCAGCAGCTCGCCAAACAGCTCTATTCCCAACCCTCGTCCAATATGCTGAAGCGTGCCATGCAGAAGCCAATCGAATGGATGATAGCCATCAAGCTGGAAAGATTCTATACCAAGGATGAGATCATCAATATGTATCTCAACCGGTTTGACTTCCTCAACAATGCTGTCGGAATCAAGACCGCCGCCAATGTGTATTTCGGCAAAGAGCCGGCAGACCTTAAGATTGAGGAGGCGGCCATGCTTGTGGGTATGCTTAAAAATCCCTCATACTTCAATCCGCTGAGACATGAGGAGAGAACCCTCGGACGTCGTAACACGGTCCTCGACCAGATGGTCAAAGCCGGTATGTTATCTCCCGAAGAAGCTGACAGCCTGAAACGTCTCCCCCTCGGACTTGATTATCACAAGGTAGACCACCGCGAAGGTGGCGCACCATACCTGCGCGAGGAAATCAGACGGCTTATGACAGCCAAAAAGCCGGAACGCCCCAACCGCTCGGACTATTCGAGCCTCGTAGGCTACAATATCGCAATGGGCAATTACACCTCTGACTCGACGCAGTGGGAGGACAATCCTCTCTACGGCTGGATTATCAAGAATCCCAAGCCCGACGGGAGCTACTATAATCTGTACACTGACGGTCTGCGCATTTTCTCGACTATTGACACACGGATGCAGCAGTATGCCGAAGAGGCTGTCAATGAGCACCTCGGCGGATATCTGCAGCCGCAATTCTTTGCCGAAAAGAAAGGCTCGCCCTTAGGACCGTACACCACCAATTCGGCCGAACTGTCTGCCAACGGCGTCCGCAATCTCATCAAACAAGCCATACGACAGACAGAGCGGTACCGCGTTATGAAGCTTGCCGGATGTTCACAGGAGGAAATAGACGAAGCTTTTCATCAGCCTTACACAATGGATGTCTTCGCCTGGGTCAAGGAGAACGGCAAGACCGTACCGGGTTCCAAGACCGTCACCATGACTCCCTACGACTCGCTAATGTACATGAAGTCCATCCTGCGCACAGGATTAATGAGCATGGACCCGGCGACAGGCCATGTCAAGGCATATGTCGGCGGCCCGGACTTCTCGTTCTTCCAGTACGATATGGCTGCACGCGGCAAGCGTCAGGTCGGTTCGACAGCCAAGCCGTACTTGTACGCCATGGCTATGGAGCAGGATTATACCCCCTGCAGCCAGTTTATGAACACTCAGCCCGTCTTCGGCGGATGGGCTCCGCGCAACTCCGGACATGCCCGTATAGGTGAGAGTGTAGACCTGCGTTGGGCACTCACCAACTCCAACAACTGGATTTCGGCCAAACTGCTAAACGAGCTGAAGGCACCCAATTTTGCCAAGAAATTGCGCATGTACGGCATAGGAGGTTTCCTCGAACCAAACCTCACACTCTCGCTCGGAGCGTTTGACGCCTCTATAAGAGAGATGGTCGGGGGTTACTCCACATTCGCCAACAAAGGTATACGCGTAGACCCGATTTACGTCACACGTATAGAGGACAATCAAGGCAACGTGATTTATTCAGCCATCGCGCACCGTACGGAAGCACTCTCCGAGAAGGCCGCTTACCGCATACTCTCAGTGCTATTCAACGTCGTTGACCAGGGTACAGGCGCATCCTTGCGCTCACGCTACGGCATCTCCGCACAGATGGGTGGCAAGACCGGTACGACCAACTCCAACTCCGACTCATGGTTCATGGGCTTCACTCCTGACCTTGTGACCGGTGTATGGGTAGGTGGCGAAGAACGCTATATCCACTTCAACTCAATGGCATTCGGCCAGGGTGCACGCGCCGCGCTCCCCATATACGGTTACTATATGAAAAAGGTATATGGTGACAAGAAGCTCTCCTATTCCCAGAACAGCAAATTCACATTCCCGGCAGATTTCTCTATCTGCGGAGGAGAAATGTATACAAT
>CAMWRB010000110.1 GCA_947176545.1 uncultured Porphyromonadaceae bacterium | reverse complement strand
GCTGAAATATCCTTACGTATACGGCCAACGTATACCGGGTCTTTTCCGGTCAGGTCGAGGGGCATCGGGTAGACCTTGTCCGCAGGGTTATCCATAACGACAAGACCCTCGGCGTTTTCAAGCGCTTCCTTGATGCTCCCCATGCTGAGAGGTTCTTCGGTCTCTACCCATAGAGCCTCGCTGTGAGCGCGTAATACAGGCACGCGTACGCAGGTAGCCGATACACGTATGCGGTCGGAGTGCATAATCTTGCGCGTCTCGTGATACATCTTCATCTCCTCCTTGGTATAGTCATTCTCCTGAAAGACATCGACATGGGGAATGAGATTGTAGGCCAGTTGATAAGCGAATTTGTCGACAACCGGTTTTTTACCCTCATGTATATCCACATACTGTTGCTCCAGCTCGGCCATAGCCTGCTGACCGGCTCCGGAAGCCGCCTGATAAGTGGAGACATGCACGCGGGTAATCGGTGAGAGGTCATTGATGGGTTTCAACGCCACGACCATCAGTATGGTGGTGCAGTTGGGATTGCCGATAATGCCGCGTGGACGGTTGAGTGCATCGGCCGCATTGACCTCCGGTACAACAAGGGGTACGTCGTCATCCATACGGAATGCAGACGAGTTGTCTATCATCACGGCCCCATGACGTGTGATGACATCGGCATATCGTCGTGAAGTACCAGCACCGGCCGAGGTGAAAGCTATATCGATACCGCTGAAGTCGGACTCGTCGCTCAGCAATTCGATAGTGTATTCCCTACCTTTGAAAGTGATGGTTGTGCCGGCAGAACGTTCGGAGCCGAAGAGGCGGAGATTGTCAATAGGAAATTGTTGCTCTTCGAGAACGCGCAGAAATTCATGTCCTACGGCTCCGGAGGCGCCAACTATTGCTATATTCATCAGTCGTGATAGTTTTATTGTGAGATGAGTCGGGGGTGATGTCACTCACCCCCGACAGAAAGATTTACTGTTTGCCGGATGTGGCTACACCCTTTGCAATTTTCTTGACAAGACCCTGGAGGACATTGCCCGGACCGAGTTCGATAAATTCGTCGGCTCCGTCGGCCACCATAGCCTGAACATCCTGTGTCCAGCGCACCGGTGCGGTAAGCTGCTTGATGAGGTTGGCCTTGATTTCAGCAGGGTCAGTATGAGGTTTGCCATCCACATTCTGATAGATTGGGCAGACGGGAGCTTTAATCTCGGCAGCCTCGATGGCCTCCGCCAATTCCTCCTGAGCGGGCATCATGAGGGGTGAATGGAATGCGCCGCCGACTTTCAGTTTGAGCGCGCGTTTCGCACCGGCCGCCAGCATCTTCTCACAAGCGGCGTCTATACCCTCGATTGTGCCGGAGATTACTACCTGACCGGGACAGTTATAGTTGGCGGGAGCAACAACGTCATCGACTTCAGCACAAAGTTCCTCGACTTTCTCATCCGGGAGAGCCAATACTGCAGCCATTGTAGAGGGTTTGATTTCACAAGCCTTCTGCATAGCCATAGCACGCTTTGACACAAGCTTCAGTCCATCCTCAAAGCTGAGAGCGCCGGCAGCTACCAAAGCAGAAAATTCTCCGAGGCTGTGGCCGGCAACCATATCGGGTTTGAATTCATCGCCCAATGACTTGGCTAAGATGACACTGTGCAGGAAGATTGCCGGTTGTGTGACCTTGGTCTGACGCAAGTCCTCTTCAGTGCCGTTGAACATCAGGTCGGTGATGCGGAATCCGAGGATGTCGTTAGCCTTCTCAAAGAGTTCACGTGCCTCGGCATTATTATCATATAAATCCTTGCCCATTCCTACAAACTGGGCTCCCTGACCGGGAAATACGAAAGCTTTCATTGTCTGTTATTATTTTTTGGGGTTAGTCTTCTGAGTTACTATTCTTGAAACTGCAAATTTAACAAAAAAAGTTGAATTACTACTCGACTGCTATTGTCGGATTGATGAAAAAGACTTTCTCGGTGGCACGTGTTATGGCTGTATACAGCCATCGGTAGAAAGTCTCGTCGATGGCATCGGCCGCAATTCCGGCCATATCTATATAAACATGTTTCCACTGGCCTCCCTGAGATTTATGACATGTGATACAATATCCGTATTTGGCCTGAACTGCATTATAATACGGGTCTTGCAGGGCATTCATTATCTGTTCGGTCATGGTTCCCTCCTGCTCGCTCAATACCAGATTATAGAAGGCATCCATCTCTTCGCGGGGAATGGAAGGACCCTCGGCCATCAGTGAGCGAAGCATCAGCTTGGCTCCCATACGTTGTGGGTTGTTTCCGATGGTGAACTCGATGTCGGTAAAGTATCGGCCATACATCTTTTCCGTCCTGCCGACCCAGCATAGATTTATGATGTCACCGTTGGCTATGAGTGTCGGGAGGTTATTAAGTTTGCTCCAATAGTAATCATTTTTCGACACCATCAGTCGTTCACCTTGCTGCAACGGCTCCTCAGCCATCATTACCTGATTGCGGATAGCCATATTATACTGATTGGCACGTTTGTTGGAACGGGTTATTATGATGGTCTCATCCACTCCGACCTCTGACCAAGATGTGGAAAGTGCATCTGACAGCTCATTACCGGATATGACACCGACATCCTCGAATGCAGTCTTGTAAAGTGTCGGTATATGTCCGGTCTTCTTATTGAATATCAGATGGCGTATTGCAGTGGCATTAAATAGAATTCCGCTGCCGGAAGTCTGCCGGAATGTCGCGTCGAGTGTGAAGCTGTAAGGGTTCAGACCGAGACGGCGCAATCTCTCTTCAGACATAGCCGGAGCGTTGGTCTGACCGATTGGTGGGAGTTGGGCGATATCGCCTAACAGTATCATTGTGCAGTTCCTCCCGGAGTATACATATCGTATCAGTTGCTGCAGAAGTCCCTGTCCCGCTGTCCCCGCATCGGTGATTAGGGAGGCTTCATCAACTATGAATATGGTATCGTGGCTATTGTTGGGGGCAGCTGAGAAATGAGTGGCCGGTTCGGGTGAGTCAGCGCGGAATATCCTTTTATGTATTGTGGAGGCTTTGTTGGCTGACAGATTGGAAGCGACCTTTGCCGCCCGACCTGTCGGGGCGAGTATGACGGTCTTGCGTTTGAATGATTCGAGTGCTCTCACGAGTGCTCCGATAATGGATGTTTTGCCCGACCCGGCATATCCGTTCAGCAGAAATATATCACGTGGTGCGTACCCTGTGCAGAAGCGTGACAGACCCTCGATGAGGGCGAGTTGCTGCGGATATGCTTGAAAGGGGAAGAAATTGAGAGTGGCTTCCTTAAGATTTTCTGCTGTCATCGGGTCGTGATGTTGTGTTTGAGTCTCGACCGGTTAGTTTTCTGTGCGGGACTGTATAATGACTATATAATGATGGGCTTATACCGATGAGGTACTGAATATGTCTGAGGGTGTGGGAAGACACCGGTAAGTCTGTCCCACACCCTCAGTATGGATGATAATTATTATTTTAAACGCGTTTTGAATCCCATATCAGATATATGATAAGGAGAGCGTATGCAACACATCCGAGTATCTGGGTGAGTCCCATGCCAAGCGGACTGACATACTCAAAACCTGCAAAGCGGGTGATGGCGGCGAATACGCCGAAGAGTGCACCTCCGGCGATAAGTCCCGACGAAATCAGTGTACCACGGTCGCGACGGCGGTCATTGACAGCCTGGTCTTTGGATGAATTGCTGACAAAGTATGCTACGGCACCGCCTACCAGCATCGGTGTGTTGAGCGAAAGAGGTATGAACATACCGAGACAGAATGCCAGAGCCGGAACACCAAGCCAGTTAAGTATCAATGCGAGGATAGCACCGACCATATAGAGTATCCACGGAGTGTCGCCACCCATCATCAGCGGCTCGATGACCTTTGCCATAGCGTTGGCCTGAGGAGCTACAAGCGCATTGTCACCGGAGAAACCATACACCTGATTGAGGACCATGATGACACCGCCGACAGTGGCTGCCGACACGAGTGTGCCGAGGAATTTCCAGCTCTCCTGTTTCTTGGGTGTCGAACCGAGCCAATATCCGATTTTAAGGTCAGTGACGAAGCCACCGGCCATTGAGAGCGCCGTGCAGACAACGCCGCCTATCACCATCGAAGCTACGATACCGCTTGTGCCGCTCAGACCAATGCCTACGAAAATCGCAGAGGCGATAATCAGGGTCATCAGGGTCATACCCGATACGGGGTTACTGCCGACAATCGCGATGGCATTGGCTGCTACGGTGGTGAAGAGGAACGCGATGACAACTACTACAAGCCATGCGATAGCAGCCTGCCACAGAGTATGTATGACACCGACCCAGAAGAACAGGAAAACTGCGATAAGTGCGATGGCTACGAAGAATACGATATGCTTCATGGAGATGTCCATCTGCCAGCGCTGCTCTTTGACGGCTGAACTCTTCCCCTTCAGCTCTCTGCCTGCAAGTCCGACCGCCTGAGTGATGATAGGCCACGATTTGATGATGCCGATGACGCCGGCCATGGCTATACCGCCGATACCCATCATACGTGCGTAGTCCTTGAAGATGGCATCCGGAGCCATAGCCTGCATCTCCGGTGCACCATATGTGCCCATCAGAGGTATTACTATCCACCATACGAAGATAGAACCTGCGAAGATAACGAATGCATATTTAAGGCCGACGATGTATCCCAAACCAAGCAGGGCGGCGCCTGTATTGCAGCTGAGCACGACTTTGGTCTTTTCAGCCAGCATGGTGCCCCAAGAAGATACGGTGGTGGTTACGGTCTCGGCCCACCATCCGAATGTGGCAACAATATAGTCATACACACCGCCGATAAGTGAGGCGATGATGAGCGTCTTGGCTTGTCCGCCTTTGCCGGTATCGGCACTCTGCTGAGCCGAGATGAGCACTTGTGTTGTGGCTGTCGCTTCGGGGAAGGGGTACTTGCCGTGCATATCCTTTACGAAATATTTACGGAAAGGGATAAAGAATAGAATACCTAAGATACCTCCCAACAGCGAACTCAGAAATATCTGATAGAACTGTACGGTAATGTCCGGATAGGTCGCCTGCAGGATGAAGAGGGCGGGTAACGTGAAGATTGCACCGGCTACGATGACACCCGAGCATGCACCAATAGATTGTATGATTACGTTCTGTCCGAGGGCATTCTTCTTGCCCAAAGCGTTGGAG
>CAMWRB010000109.1 GCA_947176545.1 uncultured Porphyromonadaceae bacterium | reverse complement strand
AAAGATTTTCCACCCTTTCACAAAGATACCCGGAGTACGCCCACTCTTGGGAGGACTCTACCGTAAATTAATATACGAGCCGGCAAGAAAAAGGGAAATAGCGAACTTCCAAAAGAACGGCCTCACCATACTCCGGGAATTTGACTCCATCCTGAGAAATCTTGATATTCCCTACTGCCTGATATGGGGTTCCTTAATCGGTGCTGTCCGCGAAAAGGGATTTATCAAACATGACTTTGATATTGACGTAGCAATGTGGCGCGAGGATTACTCTGACGCGATGGATAAGGCTTTGCTCGATGCCGGATTCCGTCACGTTCAGCGTTTTCTGATAGATGGCGGAGAGAATGGCATGGAGGACACTTACGAAAAGGAGGGGGTCGCCATCGACATATTCTATTTTGTAACCGACTCCGCCACCGGCAGCTCATTCTGCTGCACTCTCGACTATATACACGGAGAGGTGACTTGGGAGGATTGCTTCAAGAAATATGGCACGACTACTCTGTTCCGTCACGACATACCGTTACCACATAAGTTTGTCTACACACCTTTCGAATCTATTGAACTCCCCATTCCGGAGAACTACGATTTTATCCTCAGGGGTGTGTACGGAGACAATTATATGACTCCTGACCCGAACTGGACACGGGGCGTATCACCATTCAGAAGTGACTTTATCGGACGTAAGATTGAATATCAGACTTACGACAAGTAAACAAGAGCAGTGCCAACATTCTTACAATCCTTATACTGCCTGCTGTATTACCTGTTTGTCGGACTAATCGGATATAACGGTAATATGAACCGCAGAATCAGAAGGGAGCCGAATCCCAATCTGACTCTGTTTATGGCCGTTGCTACCTTTATATACCTACTGACATATTTTATCGATACGGATTACTTCCATTACGAGGCTCTCGTGCAGGACTATTCACAAAGAGAGGTATTCCATGTTGAACCGGTGTACGGATTGATAGCATGGATAGTCGGTTATAACTATACTTTATTCAGAGTCGTGGTATGGGGTAGCGCTCTATTTTTGTTTTGTAAGACAGTTAAAATAACGGATACTAATCTCAATCATGCACTATATACTCTGTTTGTTATATTCATAGGCACATTTGCATACGCCAGAGCCACTTTGGGTATGTGTTTCGCATATTGCGGTATCGCTCTCTTTGTGCAGAATCCCCCCGGAGTGAAAAAAATATTCGGTTTGTGCCTCCTGTTCTGTTCGATTATTTTTCATAACTCTATGGCAGTTATTATCGGAGTCGGACTGCTCTCTCTTATAGTGCCATTGAATAAGAAGACACTGTTCATATCACTCATATTTACAGTTGCCGGTGCTCTGGCAATCACCCAATTATTTATATCTATATTAACCCAAAATCAAATCGGTGATGCGTATGTGATGTCGAAATTATATACCTATACTTCGGGTAATATGGAGGATGACCCAACCACTATGTTGGGTAAAATAAGATATTTTCTGGCAGCCGCCGCATATTATTTAGGTGTATATTTCTGCCTACGGAGCATTTTCAAACGCAAGTCAAAAGGGCTGGCGGTATCCAAAATGGAAGAGGTCTTCACTAAATGTGCATTGTTAATCATATTGATATCCACACTGCTACTTTTCTTACCGTTAGGTGTGAATGTATTTGCATACAGAATAAGATACATGGCCATGATTCCAATATGCATATGTCTGACCTTAATGACCGACAGACGGGAAATATCATTCGGCAAGTACAGTCTCTGTATGATTTTCGGAACGCTATCCATGCTGATGGGACTCTTGTATAACGTAAAGAACACGATATGAAAATAGCATATACCATATCTGGTCTGTTCAATACCGGTGGTATGGAAAATATCCTTATTCAGAAAGCAAACTATCTTGCTGACATTTATGGATATGATGTTACAATCATAACAACAGACCAAAAGAATCGCGATGTGTTTTTTCCTCTTTCACCGAAAGTCAAATTAGTTGATTTATCCATTAATTACTGCGACTATATCGGGACTAAAATGTGGTTATACCATAGGGCACGATTGAAGAGAATACATCGACGCAGACTTAAAGAACATTTATCCTCCGGTGGCTATGATATATGTATCTCATTGATGGATTTTGATTTTGATTTTCTGCATAAGATTAAAGATAGGAGCAAAAAACTTTTGGAATACCATTTTTCGCGATATTCGAAGGCACTATCAACAAATCATCCTATCCTTAAAATAATTCAGAAATGCAGAACATCTTTATGGAAATCTTCAATAAAAAGATACGACCGATTTATTGTTCTTACAGATGAGGATAAAACACAATGGGGAGCTCTTCCCAATATCGAAGTTATACCCAATTTTATCAATCTTCCTCCGGCGTATATAGCATCCCAAGATTCTAAAAAGATTATTTCCGTTGGACGTTTGAGTTATCAGAAGGGATTTGACATGCTATTGCAGGCGTGGAAAATTGCTCAGCCTCAAATCCCGGATTGGGAATTAAATATTTTTGGAGGGGGTGATAAAACACAATATTCAGATTATATCAAGCAAAACGGGCTTAAAAATATCACACTGCATGACCCTACTTCATCAATTACCGATGAATACCGCCGTAGTGCATTCTACGTAATGAGTTCAAGATACGAAGGATTACCTTTGGTATTGCTTGAGGCGATGAGTCATGGCTTACCGATTGTTTCATTCAAATGTCCATGCGGTCCTACAGATATCCTTAAAGAGGATTTCGGAATACTTGTACCGAGGGATAACGTAATTGAATTGGCCGATGCTATCGTGCGCTGTGCTGAAAATAAAGAGTGGCGAAAACAAGCCAGCATCACAGCTGTCCGGGAATCAGGCAAATATTCAAAAGATGAAATTATGAAGCGCTGGAATGATTTATTCCATTCTTTACTTAACAATTAGATTATGGTAGATATTATTATCCCCGCATACAATGTCGAAGATTATATCGGTCAATGTCTCGAATCTATTCTGTCACAAAGCTATACCGACTATAATATCATTGTGGTAGACGACGGTTCGACCGACAGCACACCGGACATCGTCCGTCAATATAGTGTGAGACACGATAACATCAAATTGATTATTCAGCAGAATGCAGGCCAAAGTGCAGCCCGCAACAAGGGGCTGAGAGACGCGACCGGCGACTATATCGTCTATATAGACAGCGATGACTGGCTCACATCCAATGATGCACTTGAAAAGATGGTCAGACAGATTGAAACAACCGATGCTGACTTTGTACAATGCTCATTTGAGTTTGTCAATGAAGATAAAAACACAACTATCCTAATTAAGGATGAGCAACCCGCGCTTGGTAAAGACATTTTAAGAAAAGCATTGACCGTAACTAATATATATACATCCCCATGGGCTAAGATATATAAGCGAAAATTTCTCATTGATAATAATCTGTATTTTATCGAGGGATTGGTCAATGAGGATACGGGGATGTCTATTATCAGTTCAGCAAAAGCTACTAAGGTAAGCTTTCTTCCTGATATTGTATATTCTTCGCGAGAACGCATCGGAAGCACATCAAGGTCTTCATATATACGGATGTTTAAGAGTATGAATCAAGTTCTGGAAATTACTGAAGAACAACTGAAAGAAGAAGGCGTATATGACCGGGAGATTGAGTTGCTTTTCAAAACCAGATACGTACGGTCAATGCTGTACAATCTTTTACAGAGTGCCCAAAGAAATGATTATTCATTGTATAAGGAGGAATATGAGTATTGCTTCAAGAACACATCGTACCCTCTGTATTTAGAGTATAATCAATATCTGCCAATTCCGCATCGACTGATGAGTAGTGTTTCCAAATCATCCTTTGTATTCTTTTATTTAGCGAAATTCATGAAAATATTAGGATTCAGGATGCATTAATATCGAATTTATTAACAACAATATCTACATACCTCTATTAAAAATCAGTACAAGTGAAAAAATATGATTTCCTAATAGTTGGAGCCGGCTTAGCCGGAGCAACTGCAGCCCATGAACTGACAAAAAAAGGGAACAAATGTCTCGTAATTGATAGGAGAGCCCATACTGCCGGCAATATATATACTGAGAATGTAGACGGCATCAACGTACATAGATACGGTGCTCACATATTCCATACATCAGATAAAAAAATCTGGGATTATGTCAACTCTTTCGTGGACTTCAACAGATACACCAATTGTCCTGTTGCTAAAGCACCTGATGGCAAACTGTATAATCTCCCCTTTAACATGAATACATTTTATCAGATGTGGGGTGTCAAGACACCGGATGAAGCACAGGCCCGTATTGACGAGCAACGACAGCAGGCTATCTCAAGAATGCAAGCTGACGGTGTGACGGAGCCACGCAACCTTGAGGAGCAGGCTCTCACACTTATAGGGCATGACATATATGAAAAACTGATTAAATATTATACCGAAAAGCAATGGGGACGTAAATGTACGGAGCTTCCGGCATTCATTATCCGCAGATTGCCTGTACGGCTCACATTTGACAATAATTATTTCAATGATTCCTATCAGGGAATACCTATCGGAGGATACACCCGATTAATAGAAAAAATGCTTTCAGGTGTTGAAGTCAGACTGAACACTGACTATTTTGAAAATCGTCAGGAACTCGATGGATTGGCAAATAAGATAATATACACGGGCGAGATAGACCGTTTCTATGACTATCAATTTGGTACACTCCAATATCGAACTGTCAGTTTCGACACTGAAATTATCGACTCTTCTAACTATCAGGGTAACGCAGTCGTCAATTATACGGACGCAACAACTCCATTTACGAGAATAATAGAACATAAACATTTCGAGGCATTTGGGAATGAGGTGTATGCGAATCCCAAGACTATCATCTCCCGTGAATATTCTAAGGAGTGGAAACCGGGCGATGAACCTTATTATCCGGTAAATGATGACAAGAACAGCAATCTTTACGCTAAATATAAAGCTCTCGCGGACTCTGAAAAGAAGGTGATATTCTGCGGTCGACTGGCAGAATACAAATATTATGATATGCATCAAGTTATTGCTGCTACATTAGAAAAAATAGCTGCATTGGTATGATGACAACCAGTACGTTTTATCTCTGTTTAGCTTTATCTTCGGACTGCCGGTGCCGATGATTATCAGACTGTTATTCTTTAGATATAAAAATAGAACCGGGAAATTTGGTCAAATGGGAATTATAATATGC
>CAMWRB010000108.1 GCA_947176545.1 uncultured Porphyromonadaceae bacterium | reverse complement strand
CGAGATCTACACCTCTCTATTCGTCGGCAGCGTCAGATGTGTATTAGAGTCAGGTAGTGAAGCCACCCATTGCACCACCGAAAGCTTTACCGAGTGTGCCGGTAAATATGTCTATCTTACCGTAGCAGTCGAACTGTTCGGCGACACCATGACCAGTTGGACCTACCACACCGGCTGAATGGCTCTCGTCGACCATAACCAGTGCGTTATACTTTTCGGCGAGTTCACAAATCTTATCCATGGGAGCCACGTTGCCATCCATTGAGAACACACCGTCGGTAGCGATAATCTTGTAACGTGCTCCGGCTTCGTCAGCCTCTTTGAGACAGCGCTCCAGGTCTGCCATATCGGCATTGGCATAACGGTAGCGTTTAGCCTTGCACAGACGCACACCGTCAATGATAGAGGCATGGTTGAGCGAATCGGAGATGATGGCATCCTGCTCCGTAAACAACGGCTCGAACAGACCGCCGTTAGCATCAAAGCATGCTGCATACAGGATAGTATCCTCAGTGTGGAAATATTCGCTGATTGCACGCTCGAGTTCCTTGTGCATATCCTGAGTACCGCATATGAAACGTACTGACGACATGCCGTAGCCGCGTTCGTCCATAGCCTTCTTGGCAGCCTCAATCAGACGGCTGTCGTCCGCGAGACCGAGATAGTTGTTAGCACAGAAGTTGAGCACTTCCCCCTCAGTGTTGGCTACGTGAATATCGGCACGCTGGGGTGTGGTGATGAGACGCTCCTCCTTATAGAGACCGGCGTCCTTGATGTCCTGAAGCTCTTGAGTCAGATGCTTCTGAAAATCTTTGTACATGGTGTTGATTTTATTATTTAAGGTTGGTAAGTTATTTTTTTCGGTTTGATTGTCGGAGTTATCGGACCTATCAGACTTATCAGACTTGTCGGAGTTATCTGATTGGTCTGAATTGTCAGATCTGAGAGACTATCTCTGGTAGAGGAATCGCTTGATTGAGCGTTTGGGAGTCTTCTCAAACTCTTCATTCCTCAACTCGATATTGCTGACCTTGCTGTATCCCGGCATATCGGAATTGAGTTGCTGCAGATTTTCCTTCATAATCTTATCGAGTTCTCCGGGTTTGACTCCCTGCTGTTCCATCAGGTCTGTGTCGGGAACGACGAGACCTATCAATTTGCCGTCATCCTCGATGACGAGTGATTCGAGTACGTAGGGGAGATTATTGAGTTTAAGATCTATCTCCTACGGATAAATATTTTGTCCCGAAGGACCAAGTATCATAGTCTTGGAGCGGCCGGATATGGTCAGATAACCCTCGGCATCTATGGTACACATGTCGCCTGTGTTCATCCAACCCTCGCCCATCATAACTTCATCAGTGGCATCGGGATTACGATAATACCCCTGCATGACATTCATGCCGCGCACCCACAGGTTACCCGGAATATTCTCCCCGTCGGGTGAATCTACCTTCATCTCCATACGGCTGACGATTTTGCCACATGTGCCGGGTTTGGCCTTATCTGCAGGAACGTATGTGATAAGCGGACCGCATTCGGTCATACCATAGCCGACTGTCACAGGGAAACCAATCTTAAACAGAAACTCTCCGACCTCCTTGTTGAGGGGAGCGCCGCCGATTATGACCTGATGCAGGTTGCCTCCGAACACTTCCATCATTCCCTGCTTGACTTTTGCATACAGTTTATCGTCGATAAAAGGCACTTTGGTAAGGAATTTCATCATGGGCTTCTCAAGCAGAGGGAAGATTTTGGCCTTGACTATTTTCTCAACAATAAGCGGTACTGTGATGACGAGTTTGGGTTTTACCTCCGAAAATGCTTTAATTATCACCTGTGGAGAGGGAAGCTTGGTGAGAAAGTTACAATGCAATCCCTTGCAGAACGGATGCAACATATCAATCACCATCCCGTACAGATGAGCCAGTGGCAACATATTGACCATTCCGTCACCGGGATGCAGATAGTCGATATTATCAAGACAATAACGGACATTGCTCCATATACTGCGGAACGGCAACATCACACCCTTGGACATTCCGGTAGAACCACTGGTATAATTGATAACACACAGTTCTTCAGGCTCATCCTCAACCACTTCAAAATCTTTGGAACTGTAAGAGTAGGGATATTTCTGTCCGAAAAGCACGTTCAGATTATTGCGTGCCTCGCACACTTCGGGACGACGGCATACGGGCATTCCGAATTCCGAGATGAATATGACGGTCTCCAGATTAGGCAACTGATTCAAATCAAGGGTTTTCCAGATAGCCTCATCTACGAAGAGAATGCGGGACTCACTGTGATTGACCAGATTATGTATCACATCCGGTTTAAACTCGTGCAACAACGGAACTGCCACCAAACCGGAGGATATGCAGGCTATAAAGGTTACAGCCCAGTTGGAGGAGTTCTTACCGCAGATAGCCACCTTATCTCCGCGTTTCAGATTAGCAGCCTCGAAAATGATACGCAATTTGTCAATATATTCCGCTACATCCTTGAAACGGTAGTTCATACCACCCATATCCGAGAACGCCATCTTATCCCAATTGCGGACGATAGTATCTTTAATTATTGCATTCAGCGATTCTTGATTCTTCATATGTTCGATATAGTTAGCCGACGACACCGGTCTTAATTATATTCATAAACGCCGCGGCAAGTGGAAAATAATCTGTTAGTCTCTATCCCCGGAAGGTGCATATATTCCCCGGATAGTTTCGGCAATTGTGGCAAACGTCTCCCCTCTCACCACTATTGTACCGTCGGGAGATATAAGCATATAATGAGGGATACCGGAAAAACCGTATATGTCATACGGTACCTTCTGAGTATTATACATCACATCCCAAACCAATCCGTGACGACGGACAGCCGCTGCCGTATCTTCGGGCTTGTCGCGCACTGCGACACTGACTACATTCAGTCCCTTATCGTGATATTCATTGTAAAGATTTGCCACCTCGGGAAAGTCCTTGATACAATAGGGACACCAGCTGGCCATGAAATCGACCAACGTGTAATGACCGGGAACTACATACTGAGAGAAATTTACACTCTTGCCGGACGCATCTTCACCTGCGAAATCTGCAAAACGACGTCCCGGAGAGGTGGCGGCACGCAATTTGGCGAAATTGATGTAATAAGCAGCCCGCCGTGATTTGCTCCAGTCACCGGGCAAAGTGTTCAGAAGACTGTCCACACGACCCGGTTCGGCATACTTCAACCATTCGATACCGAAATAGGACGCCAGAACATTCTCCTTATTCTCATTATATACTTTTTCCGCCTCATCAACATATACTGTCATACCCAGATTGTCAGCGGAATCCATACGCGCCAATAATTGTGACATCTTCTCATTGAGTGGTGTGCCGTGAACCCTGCGCGTGCTGTCAAGTGTAGCTTTACCAGGCTCGATGACATAAAATCCGCGCGCTCTGCCATCAACCATCAATTGTGACAGGAGCGGAAACTTCAGACTGTCACTCTCTGAAAATGAAAAATGAACTCTGCCGTTCTCAACGGTGCCACTACTGAGCACAGTGCTGTCACAAAAGCTTACAATGTCAATCTGTTTACCCTCGAAACTCTCGGGCAAATCTACCGAAATCTCAGCCTGACGCTGGCATGCTAAACCTATAAAGGCGAGAGAGAGTGCAAGTCCTCTCCATAATAATTTCTTCATACATTATACGGCTCAAATATAAGACACGAATTGAGCCTATCGCGAAGATAACAAAATAATCGCAAAAACACCCCAATTACATCAAATTTTATAATATTATGTTTAAGACTCTGAAGTGAGAAACCTCGCTTTATACCTCGCTGATGAACTATAAGCGGGAGAACATTCCCGATTGGGCGTCCTCCCGCTTATATTTTATGGTTTTTTATGTTTCTGAGTTTAAATCAAAGCTTAAACATTTGATACTCTGTTTACTTTGCGTCGGAGATGGGGGCACCATCCATGATTTCCTCAGCCTCTACGTCAATGACAGCGGCGGGGTCATCTGTAATCTGTAGCGCTGCTATCTCATCCTTGTTGGCAACAACCAGACGGTTATACTCACGCAAGCCTGTACCTGCGGGGATGAGGTGACCTACGATTACATTCTCCTTCATACCCTCCAGGTAGTCGGTCTTACCGTTGATGGCTGCCTCGTTGAGCACCTTGGTTGTCTCCTGGAATGATGCGGCCGACATGAAGCTTGTGGTCTGAAGGGCTGCACGTGTGATACCCTGAAGCACCTGCTCCGAGGTAGCCGGAACGGCATCACGCACTACCATCGTGCGGAGGTCCTTGCGCTTGAGGGCAGAGTTCTCGTCACGGAGTTTGCGTACGGTGATAATCTGACCTTTGAGGTAATTCTGCGAATCGCCTGCATCAGTGATGACCTTCTTACCCCAGATATTGTCGTTCTCCTCCATAAACTCACGCTTATCGACAACTTGCTGCTCAAGGAAGCGGGTGTCGCCCGGGTCAAGGATATTTACCTTACGCATCATCTGGCGCACTATCACTTCAAAGTGCTTGTCGTTGATTTTCACACCCTGCATGCGGTATACATCTTGTACCTCATTTACGATATATTCCTGAACGGCTGTCGGGCCCTTGATATTGAGGATGTCACTCGGTGTGATGGCACCGTCAGAAAGAGGTGTGCCTGCACGCACGAAGTCATTCTCCTGAACGAGGAGCTGCTTGGATAGGGGCACAAGATATGTCTTGGTCTCACCGAGCTTGCTGGTGACGCTGATTTCGCGGTTACCACGTTTGAGCTTGCCGAAAGTCACCTCACCGTCAATCTCACTGACAACAGCGGGGTTACTCGGGTTGCGTGCCTCGAAGAGCTCTGTCACACGCGGCAGACCACCGGTGATATCACCCGCAGAGTTGGACGCACGCGGTATCTTGACGAATACCTGACCGGGCGTCAGTTCGTCACCCTCGTCTATAAGCAGGTGGGCGCCTACAGGGAGTGAGTATGTACGGATGGCATTGCCGTTCTTGTCTACGAGATGAGCTTCGGGGACTTTGGTGCGGTCCTTGGACTCGATGATAATCTTCTCGCGCAAACCGGTAGCCTCGTCAGTCTCGATACGATAGGTTACACCCTCTATAAGGTTCTCGAAGTGAACCTGACCGGCATCTTCCGTGAGGATAACGGCATTGAAGGGGTCCCATTCGCATATCATATCGCCATTCTTGACCATGTCGCCATCGTTGAAGAAAAGCTTTGAACCGTAAGGAATATTGGCGGTTGTCAGCACAATAC
>CAMWRB010000107.1 GCA_947176545.1 uncultured Porphyromonadaceae bacterium | reverse complement strand
CATCACGTCCCTACTGCATCCCGCCCGCTGACCCTGACCGGGCCTCTGCAAACGGTCTGCAACCACAAAGATAATAATTAAATTTTATTTGCAAAAACCAATACAAAATTTGGTGTAGTCGCTCCGCGACATGCTGTCGTAGGTGCTATTCTGTCCCGGCACTGCGTGCCGGGCTAATCAGATGCGGTCGCTCCGCGACGGTTATACGGGAAACACCGAGGACAGTGTGTCGCGGAGCGACTGCATCTGATTAACTCGGTACAACGTGCCGGGGACAAGACGAATGTATATAAAGTTGATGCGACGACCTTCACAGGCCGTCGCATCGTGGTTTTCCATAATACTTTTAACTAACCTAACATCATGAAACGATTTCTTACTTTCTGTAATTATAACATACTCGCTGATGAAAAGGTTTGATGCGGTTGTATATTTTTTATTTATACGGTCACCTATCTCTTGTTTTCATTCCCCAAAAGAAGTATCCTGGATAAGGGATATATCTACAGAGACCGGTATTGTCCCGGAGGTCAGATGGTAACCTTTACTACCTCAGCACCACACTTGATAATATAGATACCCGCCGGTAACGGTGTGCTTTCACCCGAAGCGGCCTGACCGACACGAGTGCCTGACATATCATAGATAACAGCCTCCTCTGCGGAGTCATTGTATAGATAACCGTCACGCACAGAGATGCCGGTGTTACCATCCTCGACTTGCGACACCTTGCTTTCCTGAGCTGTAAGCAGAAACTTTATCTTATCATTAACCTCCTCAATCATGGTGATATCAAACCCGACAGGCTGATTGCTCCATGAGCGCAATGCCGGAGCTGAAACAGATGAAAATTCGGTCACACCGTTGATACCGGGGAATACATCACCGGCACGCGTCGATTCCGACTGACGATGGTCAGCCTCAACCAAATCCACATGAAGGTGATGGTGAAGATTATTGACTACATTATCATCCCAGACACTCTGCACAAAGTCAATATGCCACACCAGCATACCGTGTCCCGGAATAAACCGGTCGCAACAAACCTGCTGACGGTTCTCAAAAAGATAAAACTCATTCTCATTGTCTGTGGGCAACATCAGGCCGGTATTCGAGATATGTATGGGGTCGAGGACGTAGACACCCGAACTTCCCGGCTCGGGGACAATTGGTGTGAGCCATCCGAGACTGTAGCGCTGGAAGATATTGTAATGAGGGGGCGTACGACCCTGATTGTTATACGGGCCATAATCGAGTACGGAATATGTACCCCCGGTAAATGACCCGCTGTAGTTGGTACAATATTCATCCGGCAGACCCAATACATGACTGAACTCATGCACGAATGTGCCGATACCGTCGGGCCGGCGATATGAATAATCTATCTCATTGGTCATGCCGTAACGGTTCAGCTTCTTGCCGTCATGGTAAAATTCGCGACCTATATTAAAGACATCAAGGTCAGCGGAGTGAGGCCAGATGGCATCATAGTCAGGGCTATCGGCCTCGCCATAACCGGCGTAAAATATGAAGACGTTATCTATCTGTCCGTCCTCGTCGATGTCATACTGTGCAAAATCCAAATCTTTATCAAGTATCCATGCGGCATCTATCAGTGCCTGATAGGGGCGTATATCATCACCCAACAGCGAATTGCCTCCGTAATACTTCATGCTTCGCGGAAGCATTACCGGGCCGTAAACATCGAATATCGGCTTAAACTGACCGATGGAGTTCTCTACAAAAAAGTCGCGTGCACTTCCGGTAGCACCATAGTCGGAGAAACCCTCCTCATTAAGCATACGCGTATAGAAATCATTAGGGTCATCCATCGAGAATGTCCTGTCCTGAAATTCCACCAGAATCACAAGTGCATGGGGGTCCCCCTCACACGGGAACGGAGTACCGCTGAACAGAAACTTCTTGCGTGTCGGTTCCTCGGCCTCGGCGGCTCTGCGTAGGGAGAGCATACCGTTATCAAGCCGGCGCGCCCAGCCGTCTTCAGTAATATAGAGCTGACAACCATTGGCATCGCGCAGCTCCTTATGGTTCTCATCACCGCTGCGATAGATGGTGAGTTCCGTACCATCAGGCTGTATGTGAGTGATAGGACCCCGATAGGCGGGCTTGGCCAATATATCCGACGGCATCAGCAGGATACATCCCATCACGAAAGAGAGGACATACCGGTATATGTTGGAAGTAAATTTAATCATGGTAAACAACGCAAAATCAATTAAAAGCTGTGACACGAAAACTCACAGGCGATAGCATATCACAAATATAACGATTTTGTTTTAATATAATTGTGTGTATGACAACTATTTTCACCAATATCGGAAATATGTGTCATAAAATCGGTAATATTGTTTAGAATCTGTCTCATAAAAATTTTTCCGAATTCACGCCACGCATTGATTTTGACTTATAAAAAACGATTGCGACAACTTTCACAAGCTGCCGCAACCTCAATTTTTCCATAATACTTTTTCAAACTAACCTAACATCATGAAACGATTTCTAACTTTCCTTGTTTGATATTAAAACATCTGTAAATGCAGAATGGTTTGATGCTATATACTTTTTTTTAATTTTTTCCGTAAATTAAGAACCTGTATCACAAGAAAAGTAATCCGGGGGACGGTTTAACAAACCCCTGACGGGTATATATGAGCAAAATTGTTGATAAGTCGGATAGCGGTATGCTGAAGGGTCGTTTCGCCCCCTCCCCTACGGGAAGGATGCACCTGGGTAATATTTATGCTGCCCTGATGTCGTGGTTGTCGGTCAAAAGTCGCGGCGGCAGCTTGTTGCTTCGTATTGAAGACCTCGACCCGCAGCGCTCACGTAGCGAATATGCCAAATTGATAGAGGATGACCTGCTGTGGCTCGGACTGTGTTGGGACGAGGGGGGACTCGACGGGATTGGTTCGGCAAGTCCGTACCTGCAGAGCCGGCGTTCGGATATATACGAGAATGTGATAGAACGTCTGTCCGCACAATCACTACTGTACCCATGCCGATGTACGCGTGCGGATATCCTTTCTGCACAGGCTCCACATCAGTCAGACGGCCGGATAGTCTACATGGGCAAATGCCGGCCCGCTCAATTACATCCTCTCACCGATGATGAAAAGCATTCGGGAGCGCTTCGTATGGTTGTCGAGAACCGGATAATCGAATTTACAGATAACATCTGCGGACGTCAGAGGGTCAATCTGGCGGAACATTGCGGAGATTTCATAGTCAGGCGCGCCGACGGGACGTGTGCCTACCAGCTGGCGGTAGTGGTTGATGACGCAATGATGGGGGTTACAGAGGTGATGCGTGGAGAAGACCTTCTTCTTTCGACGGCTCAGCAAATATATATCTATGAGAAACTCGGTTTCAGACCGCCGCAATTCGCTCATATCCCCCTCATATGTAATGAGCAGGGCCAACGGTTGTCCAAAAGGGACCGGTCGCTGAGCATGGAGGAACTGCGCAAGCAAAACACTCCCGAAGAATTGCTTGGCCGAATAGCTAAGCTCGCCGGTCTGCGGAGGGATGCATCTCCGGTGACACTTCATAATCTGATTGAAATTTACCGAAACACTGTTTTACGTCAAAAAAATTCAACGGAGGAGACCGGATTGGTTATCTGACATATTTTTTGTATCTTAGCGGTTGAAATGGCATATATCGCACCGATAGACGAGACAAAGCTGGTCGCGGACCTACAGAACGAGAAAACGGCTCACGCCGCTTTCGATACTCTGATGCGTGCGTATGCCGAGCCTCTGTATCACCATATCCGCAAGATGGTTGTCAATCACGATGATGCGAATGATATTCTGCAGAATGTCTTTATCAAAGCGTGGAATAATCTCCATAATTTTCGCGGTGAGGCCAAACTGACCACATGGCTTTACAAGATTGCAGTCAATGAGTGCATAAACCATCTGAAAAGGGAGAGAACCCACCATAATGTAGTGTCAGGTGAGGAGGATGACTCCTATCTGCTTGATAACATTGAAGCCGACACATACTTCGATGGAGATGCAGCCACTGCCGAATTGCAACGAGCCATAGCCAAATTGCCCGAAAAACAGCGTCTCGTATTCAATATGCGCTATTATGACGAGCTGAAGTATGAGGAAATATCCGACATCTTGGGTACAAGTGTCGGTGCCCTCAAAGCCTCCTATCACCACGCCGTCAAAAAGCTCACCGACCTCTTAGGCCTTTAATAAGATATTCCCGGCTCATGCTGCACCCTAAGACAAACAGTCTGAGTGCGACAGTTTGTCTTCGGGTGTCGCTATGTATGGGGATATCGGTATGGGGATATCCGCAGGGATATATATGCGATTGCGGCTGCTTTCTCAAGCAGCCGCAATCACGTGTTTTCCATAATACTATTTTTACTAACCTAACATCATGAAACGATTTTCTTTACTTTCTGTATTTATAACATCTACTCAAATAAAATGGTTTGACGCCGGGTTATTTTTTTCAAAAAATCATTCATTTTCTTCAGCGGTCTCTTCCGAACTCTCTTCATATGCTGCAGCAGACAACTTGGCCTCAATTTTTGCCTGACGACGGGCAGCGCGTACCGCTGACAATTTCCGACCCAAAGCGTTGAAGAGTCTCAGAAGTTCGCCCACCCAAAGTACGACCGACGTACCACCGATGATAATCAACCAGTCGGCAAGCTTGAGAGGCACGACATTGAAGAATGCACCTCCGATTTCCACAATACCTATCTGTCCGATAAATATTATCAGCAATATGAACAGGAAACTGCCACATCCCCTGAGATTTAAGGCGGATTGTCCGGAGGCCATAGCCTTCGCATTGAACATATTCCAGAACTGCAGGAACACGAAGGTGGTAAAGAATATTGAGAGCTCGTAAGGCGTCAGACCATGATACTCACCGATAGCATAAATATCCACATCCAGCAGTGAGTCGATATATGTATGTTGCAGGAAAACAAGGAGACCGAGCAGCAGAACAAAGAAAATCAAACCTGTACCGATAATCATACGCCACATAGGTTTCGTGATGATAAACGCATTCTGACTTCTGGGCTTTTCGCGCATGACGGCATCCGAAGGTGGCAACGTGGAGAGGCCCAACGCTGCAAAGGTATCCATAATCAGATTGACCCAGAGCATTTGTGTGACAGACAACGGCGACTCAATACCCAAGAAAGCACCGACCATGACTATCAGACAGGCCGCGACATTGACCGTAAGCTGGAAGAGTATAAACCGTTGTATATTACGATACAATGAGCGACCCCATTTGACCGCCCTGCCG
>CAMWRB010000106.1 GCA_947176545.1 uncultured Porphyromonadaceae bacterium | reverse complement strand
GATATTATGTGCGAAGATAATCAAAAAAAGCGTTATTTGCAAAAGTCCACTCAAACGCCATTCAGCGGCTGCCGGGTTTAGTTTTTATCTGTCTTGCCAGTCGCCGTTTATTTTGATTAATTCGATTAGGGCTTCGAGGGCATCATCAGCCGGGATGTTTTTGATGACGAGTTCTTTACCTTTGTACAGGCTGACCTTGTCAGGGCCGGCTCCGACATATCCGTAGTCCGCGTCAGCCATCTCACCGGGTCCGTTGACGATACAACCCATCACACCGATTTTGAGATTTTTAAGATGTGAGGTCGCTTCGCGCACTTTATGAAGCGCCGTGGGGAGGTCAAAGAGTGTTCTGCCGCAACTCGGACAGGCGATATACTCTGTCTTGGTGATTCGCAGACGGCAAGCCTGCAGAATAGCGAGACAAAGCCGTGCATTCTCCTCCGGTGTCAATGCCGGAGCATCGAGACTGATGGCGTTGCCGTAGCCGTTGAGCAGCAACGCTCCGAAATCGGCTGAGGCTTTGAGCCTCACCAAATCGGGTTCTTGGTCGGTATAAGTCAGGCGGATGATGGCCTGCGCATTGCCCCCCTGCCGATAGTATCGCTCAAGCCATGAAGCTATTTCTCCGACATTATTGGCATTGTCGGAATGTATCAATATGGCATAGCCGTCGAAAATCTCCTGTATGGGCCCGGAGGCATCTACAGTGATATGAGGGATATCAGCAATGTTGAAGTCGAGTCCGTCGACGAGAGGGACGTTGTGCAGTTGTAATGGTGCATTGGCGATGGCCATCCGGCGTGTCGGAGTGACAGATTCGGTCTGCGGCTCGACAACGGGTGAATGGTCAGCACGCCCGGTGATATAATCGCGCAGTGCGACGGCTACGGGTATTTCATTTTCCGGTGGCTCGGAGAGTGAGACACGAATGGTGTCACCTATGCCCTCGGCAAGGAGAGTTCCGATACCGACAGCACTTTTGATGCGTCCGTCCTCGCCGTCTCCCGCCTCGGTGACACCCAGGTGCAGAGGGTAGTGCATATCCTCCTGCGACATCGTGCGTACCAGTAGCCGGACTGTCTCGACCATCACGACCACGTTAGAGGCCTTGATAGAGATGACTATATCGTTAAAATCATTTTCGCGACAGATGCGCAGGTATTCCATGACCGACTCGACCATACCTTCCGGAGTGTCTCCATAGCGGCTCATGATGCGGTCGGAGAGACTGCCGTGATTGACGCCGAGCCTGATGGCGGTACGGTGTGCCTTGCAGGTTTCAAGAAAGGGGACTAACGTTTGGCGTATCTTTTCAATCTCATCCTTATATTCGGAGTCGGAATAGGTGAGTTTGACAAAAGTACGGGCCGCATCGACAAAGTTACCCGGATTGATGCGCACCTTGTCGCAGGTTGTCGCCGCCATGAACGCTGCTTTCGGGTTGAAATGAACGTCCGCCACGAGGGGGACGTTACAGTCGGCCTCATCGAGACCGTTCTTGATGTTTGCCATATTGGCGGCTTCGCGCACTCCCTGTGTGGTGAGGCGTACCAATTCTCCGCCGGCCTCGGCAATACGGAGAGCCTGTCGAACGCACGCTTCCGTGTCGTTGGTCGAGGTGTTGGTCATAGATTGTACCCGGATTGGGTTAGTACCGCCGATAGCGGTATTGCCAACAGTGGTGACTGAGGTCGGGCGACGTTTATAATTGTATA
This sequence comes from uncultured Porphyromonadaceae bacterium, assembly GCA_947176545.1. GTDB lineage: Bacteria > Bacteroidota > Bacteroidia > Bacteroidales > Muribaculaceae > Lepagella. Next base: position 3,605 of record CAMWRB010000106.1, on the reverse strand, counting down.
TAGACATTGACTGACAGATGTGACTGAATAATAATAAAAAACGAGTGATTAATTGTAGAAGTCAGCGCGTTATATCAACTCGGTGATGAATACGCAGATAAATCCGACGAGTGTGCCGGCTATGGTCTGCATCGGGGTGTGCCGTCCGAGCCATACACGTGCCGAGGCGAGGAGTCCGCATACTGCTATTGCCGCAAGAAGCCAAATCCAGACATCAACAGTGGGGAAACTATAGCGTGTCAGCACGGCAAAGAGAGCGGCAAGTCCGCCCATTCCGGCGCCATGTGCCGAAATCTTCCACCAATAATTGATAATGAAACAGATAGCGGCAGCTGCGGCAGCCCCCCAGAAGAATGATGGTATCCAGAGTTGGGTGCCGATAATTTTGAGATAGAACCCGGCAGCGACCAGAGCGGCAATGATGATGATATATGGGTACAGCCGGTCCTTGCGTCGCGTAAGCGCCATGTCAGCCACATCGCCATACCTGGTGAGAAGCCATACGGTGAGGCCCGGCAATATTGCTGTCAGAGAGAATATGACGGAAATGACGATAAATATGCTTCGCAGCGGAGCAAATCGCAGCGGAGTCATGGTGAAAATGGCAATCATACCGTATGTCGGAGTGAGCAACGGTGAGAATACCCATGACAGAATGTGGCTGACAAGAGTTACGGCCGGACAATCATCGGTATGTCCGGACTGCAGTGCCGGAGTTATGTCTGTATCGGTTTCAGTGTACATTTTGAGATTATATGCTGTTGAGCGTTAAAAAGCGTGTTTGTGAGGGTATCGGGAGCGTGCGAGAAGCGTCGTTATCTGACGAGTGATGAGAATTTGAGCGGTATAGGTGTCTCAAATCTCATATCCTTTTTTGTGACGGGGTGTGCAAACCGCAGGGTGCGGGCGTGCAGCGCGATACGGTTGATAGGACTTGAATCCGCTCCATATTTCCTGTCGCCGACTATTGGGTGTCCCAATTCCTTGGCGGCATGTACGCGTATCTGGTTTTTACGTCCTGTATTGAGCGAGAATTCCGCGAGCGAACGTCCGGACCCCCGCTTTAATATGCGATAGCGTGTGACAGCGGGTTTGCCGTCGCTCTCATTGTCCGAAGAATACACCTCAAACCGCGATGTCTCACCGAGAAAACTCTTTATTTCACCTTGGTCGGTATCGACGATACCTTCGAGGACGGCGACGTACGTGCGTTCGAGCACCATGTTGTTCCAGTTGTGTTGCATTGCAGTCTGAGCCTCCGGCGTCTTGGCAAACATCATAAGTCCGCTTGTACCGCGGTCGAGCCGGTGGACGATAAAGATTTTATTCGACGGATGCTTCCGCTTGACATAGTCCCGCAGGATACTGTAGGCGGTTTCCTCCTTATGGTTGTGTTGGCCCGTAGCCACGGATAGGAGACCGTAACCCTTGTTGACCACGATAATATCGTCATCCTCATACACGATTTGCATACGGTGGTGTCTGAAGACTACGAAAGGTCTTGACATATTGATTTCGACCCATTGTCCCGGTGCTACGGGAGCATCAAACTGAGTCGTGACCACACCGTCAATCATTACATGACCGTATTTGAGCCACTTCTTGACATCATTGCGCGGTGCACGCTCAAAATTCTCCTGAATGAATTGCATCAGGGGAAAGGTCTGTTCACCGATGTTCTGACGTGCTGATATGTTGTCGGGTTTTACAAATCCTCTCTTATGTTCGTTATACTTCATATATCAAGAACGTTTAATGATGTACAGATGTTGCGGAGACCGGTGGAATAAATCAGGGATAATATATCAGGCAGGCATGTCTGCGGGCTAACATCGCGGTATCCTTGTGCGAACATCCGTGTCCGGTTCGGGTGAGGCGTCTGGTGAGAGGGCGTGCATATCGGGTGGGGCGGCATTGCGGCGCAGGATGTGGTATCCGAAGCGGCATTCGAGGCATCGCGCCCGGTCGCAATACTCGTTGCGGAGGTGTATCAGTGCCTGACTCCGGAGTGCGCTGTCGGCCTTGATTCCGGCATTTTCCCACGCAGTTATGATACTGTTGCGTTCCGGGTCGATGGAGGTCAGGAGGTCTATGGCATATTCACCGACGGGATAATCGCCGGTGAGCCGGGCGTAGGCGAAGTAGAATGGTGCGGCGACGTTAATCATCAGTGACTCGATGGCAGCGCGTGACAACGAGTAGGAACGTCTCACCTCCGGGGCACCGAAAGCATCATGATTAGCCCAATATTGCTGTAAATCCTGACGGAAAATCCTCTCAAGCTTATCATATATTCCCCGTGCGTCTATCAGTGAAGCCGTGAGGTTGATGCCGGAGTAGAGATATTGAGCCAGCATGGCGATGCGCCGGTGAGGGAAATTAGCCGGACGTGTGCGGGAGTATTTCCAGAGTTCACGGCTGATGGGTGTCAGGGAATATTTGCGTCTCAGGAAGTCATACTCGGCTACAAGTTGTTGGTAATAGGCATCGTGAGGATATAACCCCGGAACTAACATACCTGCCTGACCGAAGAGTAGCGCCTCGATTTGTTGCAGTGAGTCGGAATGGTGATAGATATATTTGAGAGGCAATGATTTGGCCAGCAATTCAAAAGGGACGCCGTTGAGTCCGAAGCCGAGTGCTCTTGCCAGCGTGATGAATACAGCCTGTTCCCAGTCTCCGGAGCGTATGGAGTGATAGGAGATGATGCGTTCCCCCTTGTGTTGCAGCCGTTCGAATGCGAGGGTTTCAAGCCAGTCCTGCTGTCTTATATTAGGGATAAAGGCGATGTTTGACGCACAACGGATACCCTTGATTGCATTATTCAGCGAAGCGAACGAGTAGTAGAAGTTAGCCGGAATATTGACTGTCGCCTGCGGTATGACCTCTCCGTTACGTCGGTATATTTTGGTGTCATTGACGGCTACGGCATGGAGGATGATGTTGTCATAGGCCATATCCTTGTCATGCCCGTGGCGGAACCAGTCGGAAGCTTTCATGTGTATCTCGACATTTCCGGCCCACTTGCTGTCGCCAATCTGCAGGACAGCCCCGGCGAAGTCCGGCCCGGCGTCCTCATTATGACGACCGGGTCTGAGGATACGCACCTGTCGGCCGTCGTCGAGCATGAGCGGCATCCCTAACAGCCTGTTTTGCCAGATATAATGCAGCAGGATTTCCATGTCGGGTCATATCATAAATCTTATAATGCAAAGGTACTTAAAATTAAGAGTTAAAAAAATTAAAATCCTTAAAAAGTTCAATCTCTCCGCTTGATATGAAGTTGTATTATTTGGAAAATGAGAAAATTATTATTATCTTCGCGACGTGTTTTTCATAGTATTAAATTAAGATTAAGGTTTGAGACCGGTTCTTTGTGAAAAGAATCGGTTTTTTAATGTCTTGCGGTGACCACGACTAATCGTGGCCGCTTAATCGTGGTCGGCATAACATTGTTGCATAATTTATTATGTTTTATGGTAAGGTATTATAAACCGATGTAATCGAGGGGTTTACAATGGATGGTAAACGAGAAGCGGTTATAAAAAATAAAAAAGATTAATTGTCTCTCGACAACTAATCCTCTAACCTTAAATCTAATACCA
>CAMWRB010000105.1 GCA_947176545.1 uncultured Porphyromonadaceae bacterium | reverse complement strand
ATCATATTTATATGCGGAAGGGGTGCGACTTCGGATGGTCGCACCCCTTCTTATTGGTGATACTCTTTCTGAGAGTTTTGGTTTCGGGAGGGTTAGCGGATGTTGAGCTTTTCGACGCGTTCGGTTGTCTTGCGGATGTAGATGCCGGGAGCGGCGGGACACTTTGTGCCGAGGTATATACCTTGAAGGGTATAATAGTGGGCTGTTTCTACAGTCGGGAGAGTGATGGTGACTGTGGTCGTGCCGGTGTGCTCGAAGCTGTAGGTTTCGCTCCAGGGACTCTCCATGAAACTTTCGGCATCGTTGGGCACAGCCTTGACGCGGCATTCGTAGATTACTCCGGGTTTGATACCTCTTATGGTATAGCTTGTGGTGTTGTGGCCGTTGACGGTCAGTGAGAAGTCATCATCATCAGCCTGAACGGATGTACCGGCGGCTCTGAGTGCTCCCTCTTCGTAGAGACCGTTGTAGATAACCGCATCACGGATATAGAGACGCTTCTTGTTCTGGATACATGAGAATGCTACTTTAGCGGAGGAAATACCCCTTGTTTCAAAATATACAGTATAGGTATCGTATGAGGCACCGAGGTCTATTTCATTGTAATCTATTTCGTTTCCACGGTTGTCGAGCAGTGATACACCGACGCTGCTGCCGTCAGAACCATAATATTTGGCATTGAAGACCACGCTCACTATGCCGCTTTCGTCTGTATTGAAAGCCGGTGATACGATAGTACCCATCTGTTTGCCGGAACCTAACTTAAATGCGCCATCTTCGACTTTGGCATATCCGTCGGTTGTATTCCAGCCCTGGTCGTCAGCGGAGAAGTCGGCTTCCATGACTTTGGTACATGTTACCTCCTTATGGTTTTTGATGTCGATGGTATATGTGACATCAGTATCGTCACCGGGCTGCCATGAGAGAGTCACTGCATCCACATCTTCGGGTATGTGTGTGAGTGAATGCGGTTTGCTCACTGAAGGAATGGGTGCCTTCATTGCCCAGAATGAGATGGTACCGTCGCTGTTACGCTCCATTTCGGTGATGGGTTTGCCCATATATCCGCCGGTGTGGACTGATGCAGCCGGTGTGGAGGTATCGGTAAGCTCGGTGGCATTGTGAGATAGATTTGGCCAGAGGTCGCCGAGCAGGCTTGTCTCGTCTACCTCATAATATGTTTGACCGTAATAGGTGTACTTGCTAATCTTAAGTTCATTATCGGCCGGAATCGGAGACATACGCTGTGTGTCATAGTCATTTACGCAGTTTTGTGTCCATGCTGATTCGAGATAGTCTACGTGATAAATCAGCAGACCGTCAGCAGGCATGTATTTATCCCATCCCTGACGCGCACGGTTTTCAATGACATAATACTCATTTTTATTTTTGCTGTTGGTTATTTTAACAGCTTGGTCGGTCTCGATATTCTTCTGGTTGAAGACAGGGAGAGTATAATATGTATTCTCCTCAACTTCGGGAATTTCAATCCATCCCATGAATTCCTTTTCGTATGCGGAATATCCTATGGGTGTATAGCCATCGTTGTTGTAGCTGCCGTAGTCCATCAACGACCAATGAGCCATACCGAAGTGACCTCCGTAATTAGTGTCATAGAAGTCGGGCAGGCCCATACAGTGTGAGAACTCGTGACAGAATGTACCAACACCATCAATTTTGTTAATATTCTGTCCGTTAGCCTCGTTGAATACAGCGAATGAGTTTATATAGGTATTGTCGAGACGGAGTGTCTTACCGTAATCGCTGGAATACAAATCCCACTGACAGGGCCATACACTGTCTTCGGCATCATCCTCGTATGATGAAGCTTCACCATCACCGGCATAGAGTACTATGACAACATCGCATACTCCGTCGCCGTCGTTGTCATATTTGCTGAAGTCTATCTTGGAGTTGAGTCCTTCGCAACCCTCGGCCACCATTTCACCGAGACGCTGGTCATTACCATTGTAATCATTACCGCCGTAATATTTGCGGTTATTGGCGAGAGTATACGGGCCGTAGACATCAAACTGCGGTGTATACTTGCCGTTGGACTGGTCGGCAAAATACTGATGGGCACTTGTAGCACCCTCGGCAAAGAAAGCATCAAATGTTGCCTTGGGGTCGCTGTCAATAAATTTTTTATCCTTGTACTGCACCAACAGAATGGGTACACGGGGAGTGCCGTTGTTGGGCACCTGCGAGGCCTTGCGGATGGGAGACTTGCGAGGAGCCTTGGCACGCTGACGTGCAATTACCTTTGATGCCTGGAGATTATCCACATTATTGAGGATAAATGCGGCCTCGGCAGCTGTTCGCTGACCGATGTTGTGGGCAACTATGCCGGAAGCACCGGCTACTGTGGCATACTGCAGATTACCGTCGGTACCGCGCTGAAGGGCGAGACCGTCGGTGGTGACGTAAGCGTGATGATGTTCGTCACCAACAAGATTGACGGTGATGACTGTCCCGTCGGTCTGAGTGAAAGTGCGTTCACCCTTGCGTGCAGGAATGGCCATAGCGGAGAGAGCCGTCATGGTGGCCACACCTGTCAGAAGTAAAGATTTCAGATTCATTTTTTATGTTTGGTTAATTATAATATATGCTTGATTAGCATCGTGTGTAACGTGCAAATATAAGAAAATATTCTCATATTCCGCTATTTTTACCCTGTATTAACATTTATTGCAATAAGTGTTGCATATTTTCATGAAGTACATATTTCATTCTCTAATCTTTTATTAGCCTTGGATGGTTTATATAAGTATAAGAGTACAAGCTAAGAATATGCTAAGTAGATGTTTAAAATTAGTTTATACTTAGATTGCTTTTATTTTTGAGTGATATTTTGACTTTAAAGAAGGAATGTATCGGGCTACATGACTGATGAAAAGTCAGAATTGCACCAAAAAGAAAAGTGGGATAAGTATAAACTTCATCTACTGAATTAACATTTAATATAAACTAATTTTAAACATCTACTTATGAAAAGAATTATCATTATGGGGGCTTCATCGGGAATCGGTCTGGAACTGGCTGAGATGCTGGCCTCACGCGGTGTGCGCGTAGGTCTGGCGGCACGTCACACCGAACGCCTGCATGCGCTCAAGGGTAAATATCCCGAAGTGGTGGAATATATGTCGATAGATATAACTCACCGGGATGCACCTGCCAAACTTAACGAGCTTATAGATAAGACCGGGGGTATGGATATCTATGTCCATGTATCGGGCATTTTGCGTGATAATGCTGACCTCAATCCTCAGACTGAAGCGGAGGTTGTCAATACCAATGCGAGTGGATTCGCACGAATGCTGTCGGCGGCTTACGGCTATTTCCGCGATAACAGCCGGGCAGGTCAGATAGTTGCTGTCAGCTCTGTGGCGGGCACCAAAGGTATAGGACGGTTGGCCGCCTACTCCGCCTCTAAGGCCTTTGACACCGGCTATATGGTGGCGTTAGAGCAGCTGGCTAACTCCGAAAATGTGGATGTCAAGCTGACTGAAATACTCCCGGGATGGGTTCGCACTCCGCTATTGGACAGTGACAGCAGGTATCCTATGGAGATGGATGCGGAGTATGTGGCATACAGGATACTTAAAGCTATAGTGGAGCGTAGACGGAGAGCCGTCATCGACTGGCGATGGCGTATGCTGAGGAGTCTGTGGCGGTTGCTGCCGGAACGTCTGTGGGTCAGGATGGATGTCGCTCTGACAGATGATTAGTGAGATGCCATAATGCTATGCCGGCGCTTACAGCTACATTGAGCGAGTGCTTCACCCCATACATCGGGATTTCCAACGCCGCATCGGCGAGGTCTACAATCTCCTGCGCCACACCGGTCACTTCATTGCCGACTACAAGCAACCATTCGATGTTATTATCAAAGTAACGGGGATATCGGTCGGGATTGAAGTCGGCCAGTGGAATGCTGCCATGCGTCTGTTCGAGGACTGCTATACGCACGCCCTCCGCCTTCATTCTCTTTACCTCTTCCACTGCATCGGACACATATCTCCAGCTTACACTGTTTTCGGCACCGAGAGCTGTCTTGGATATTTCGGGATGAGGAGGTACGGCGGATATACCGGCCATAAGCATTTCCCGTATATTGAAGGCGTCGGCAGTACGCAGCATGGAGCCTATGTTCATCATGGAGCGTACATTGTCGGCCATGAGTGAGAGAGGCTTTTTGGCTATCCGGTGATACTCGGTCTCCGTGATACGCGTCAGCTCTATTATATTCTTTTTTCTACCCATCAACAGATATCTTATTATATATGCACCCCGGCACGCGACTTGACGATGCCGGGGCGTATCTATACAGCTGTTCAGGAGAGTTCAAGCATACGGTTGATGGACTTCACAGCCCGTGCTGCTATTTCGGGGTCTACATTTATTTCCGGTTTGCCGTCGCGCAGGGCTTCGTAAACCTTGCGGAGAGTATTGAGCTTCATATACTCACACTGATTGCAGGCACATTCTATGTCATCGGCCGGAGCGGGTATAAAGGTCTTGCCGGGGCACTTTCTCTGCATCTCGAACAGAATGCCCGACTCCGTGACCACTATAAACTCCTGAGCCGGGTCAGAGGCGGCATATTCGAGGAGTGCCGCTGTCGAACCCACCTTGTCGGCTATGAGCTGCAGAGGACGGCGGCATTCCGGATGCACGAGGATTTTAGCCTCCGGATGCTCCTTCTTTAGTGCTATAATCTTTTCGACCGAAAAGCGGTCATGGACATGGCACGCTCCGTTCCAAAGGAGCATATTGCGTCCGGTCACGCTGTTGATATATTCTCCGAGATTATGGTCGGGACCGAATATGATTTTCTCATCGGCCGGGAGTGAATCTATAACCTTGCGCGCGTTGCCCGAAGTGACGACTATATCGGTATTGGCCTTGACGGCAGCCGATGTATTGACATAGCTTACCACAGTATGGTCGGGATGTTGCGATACAAATTTCTCAAATTCATCGGGAGGACAACTGTCGGCGAGCGAACATCCGGCATTGATGTCCGGGACGATGACCACCTTGTCCGGACATAGTATTTTTGCTGTCTCACCCATGAAGTGCACACCACACATTACAATGACATCGGCATCAGTAAGGGCCGCCTGCCGGGCGAGCGCCAGCGAGTCGCCTATGAAGTCGGCTATCTCCTGTATCTCGTCACGCTGATAATAGTGAGCCATTATCAGAGCATTCTTCTCACGCTTCAATCGTGCTATCTCCCGTTTGAGGCCTTCATCATTGAGGTCAGAAAAATTGTTGGCCGAAGTATCCATTGTTTTTATTTTATATGTATTGATTAAATT
>CAMWRB010000104.1 GCA_947176545.1 uncultured Porphyromonadaceae bacterium | reverse complement strand
CTCGTATGCCCAGGTCTTGAGGGTCGGGTAAGGGGATTGAGTGAACATCCAGTTATAGTAGCTCACCCAGGGGAGGTTGTCATAGACCGTGGCGACATAGAAGAAGCTGCGTGCGAAATCCCCCTTGTATTGGTCGGCCGGTTCGAAGACGTATCCGCTGCCGCCGCCGGTGCCGTTCACGGGAGTGCCGACACGGGTTACCCCGTTGTCAAACCGGGCTGCATCCACTTCGCCGAGCGGATAGTTGCTTTTGGCCTGATTGGCTGCTCCGTCGGAAGGGTACAGGTTCCACATATCGCTGTAACACGGTGTATATTCGACAGAGCCGCCGCTCTTCCACCACGACTTGGGGACGCTGTGCTCGCGTTGCATACGGTTTTTGGAGAAACTCGATTTGGCGGTCTGTCCCTGTGCGATGAGATATACTTCGTCACTGTACATCTCCCACCAGCGTTTGCATCCGTCCACCAGTTCGGGATATACATCGGAGTATTGCCAGTAAGTGGGGAGGTCGTAGTATCCGAGCATGGTGTGGGGTGATACGCACTCCTTGGCAGCGGCTTTGAGGGCATCCTTGGATTTTCCCTCCATACGGTCGTAATAGCCGGGGGTGTATTCGGCTGTCATCGTCATGGAAGTCAAGAGGATGAGTGTCGCCGAGAGTATGATGTGATGTTTGGTCGTCATATTACAATTATGTTTGGTGGAGTGTGTGGGTCATTCCGTATGGAGAAGAGAGGTTGTCACAAATTCCTTTATTTTATCGGTCCTTTATTTTATCGGTATGTCAAGGGGGTAATCAGCCCCCTTGACATTATTCGTGTGTCCTGACAGTCGCGCGACATTCATGTTGTCGTTCTTGTCAGGGCTGAAGCTTTGTTATTTCACTTCGAGCATTGTGCTGACTGAGCTGATGCCGGCGGTGCCGAAAGCGGTGCCGATATTGCCGCGGATTTTCACCTGCTTGCGGTATTTGTCGGGATTCTTCTTTAGTCCGAAGTTATTGCGTGCATCGCCCGAGAGTGTCACAGGTATAGTGTTGGCCGTATTTGCTCCGTCGGGTGTGGCGCAGATGATGACGTTGTTGCCGCTGTAATCGGCGCCGGAGGTGTCGGAAGTAAATTTCGCACCTGTGGCGAAGTCCTTGCCGCTGACAAAACCGACGATATAGCCTGTAATCCACACGTCGGTCTGTGCATCGGGATTGACGAGGATATAATTGACACTGTACGGTGCATCCTCCGTACCGTTGCCTTCGCCGGTGACACCGTCGATGACCACACCCTCGATGTCGAAGTCAGCGAAACCACCGTTATTGCCGACGATACCGTTCATGCCGAGGAATTCTGCGAATGTACCTCTGACAGTGAGGAGGTGACCCATAACGTCGGGGTTATCGAGCAGGTTGGCGTATTGACGCAACTTGCTGCCTGAGGGGAGTTCGACGACGGCCATCTTGTTGAGGTCGCGTGTGTCGGGTTCGAGTCCGATGACGATATTGTTGTCGAGTTCAGCCTGTGCTGCGTTGAAGATAATGTCGTCGGCAGTAGTGACGTCAGTTATACCGGAGCGTACGCTGCCGATGATGTAACCTTTGGCCCAGCCTGAGCGACCGTTATTCTTCATGTCTATAACCTCTGTAACGGTATAGGGGTCATCCTTTGTACCCTTGTTGTCGAAGATTACATCATTGCGGTCGCGGAGCATGAGCTGCCAGTTGTCACCGTAGCGCGAGAGTATACCTCTGACAGTACCTGTTCCTGAGGGGACGGTGTCGTTGTAGAATGTGCTGTAACCGGAGCAACGCACATTGAGCTGTGTGCCGGAAGCGTCCCTGATATATCTGTCGGCATTATCCTGATAGGGGGCGAAAGTCTCCTTGCCGCCGTCCACGAACGATACGTTGGGTATCTCGACGAGCTGTGACATCATGTTGCGGTACTGTTCACCGGCGCCGGCGATAGATGAGATTTGCTCCAGGGTAGAAACGATGCAATACGGCTGGTCGGCGGGAGCTTCAGCACCGAACGGTATATATTTGAAATCCTTGGCGGGGAGTCCGTTGAGCTGTGTGTGGTGGGCAAACATTTCGTAAGCCATGAAGCTGATTTGGGGGTCTCCCTGATAGTCACCGCGCCATCCGAGCTGTATGAGGTTGTTATACTGTCCAATCCAGAGGTCGGTAAGATTGATGACCACCTCCTGGCCGAGGGGATATGCGGTGTAGAGGCTGCCGCGGTTGATTGAGATTGCGAGAGCGGCTGTCTCATCCTGCACGACGAGCATACGGTAGATATTGCCCGATGCGTCTGAAGAGACGACACGTCCCTTGATGACATAAGGTGTCTGAGTCGCCTCATCCTTGAAGGGTGTGAGGGTGCAGACCTCTTCACCGAAGATAGTCTTGACCTCGGCGATAGTCGTGTTGGCCTCCAATGTGGCGACGGGTGTCTCCAGCTCGGGAGCGTCATATTTGTCCTGACAGGAGGCGAGCCCGAGCATGGCCACACTTAATATAAGATATTTCGTTGCTTTCATTTGTGTGTAAGATTGTGTGTGGTTATTCGGTCATTTCATACAGTTCCGGTCCGCCGTTCTTGTAGTCGCCGCTCACGACGGTCGAGAAGTTGGTGTAGTTGGCAGACCATTCAATGACATTCTTCTTGCCGGTATTGGTAATGTTGAAGTGTCCGTTGTCGAAAGCCACTTTCCAGATATAGTTGTCAGCGGGTTTCTGTGAGTCGACCTGGAATGATGTGTAAGTGCCTTCGAGATAATAGTACTTGCCGTAGCAGTCCTGAATGGTAAATCCGTCACCCTCGGCAGTGAAAAGGAAAGCGTTATCGGTAGTGGCGACAAATGAGTCGGGAGTAGCGAAGAAGAAGTCGACGACCTTGATGTATCCGTAGCTGAGAGCGGGTTCGACAGGTATGCCGACCTGCTGTCCGTGAACGAATGCGTATTTGTGACCGTCCTTGACCTCGGTAGCCTTGACAAACGTGGCGGCCTCTGCGGGAACTTCCGGCTGTTCATATTTGCCGACATTGCCCCAGTTGAAGTCGATGACGGAACGTATGCCGTAATGGCTGCAATACTTCGAGCCGGTGGTGCCCTTGACGGTCACCTGCTGGTTGAAGTTCTCGGGATTTTCCATCAGGTTGAGGGCATTGCGGACAGTACCGGAGGGGAGCTGTACTGATGCGCAGTCATCCCATGTATATCCGAGTTCGGCCCATTTTTCAGGGTCGTACGGATACTGAGCCATCACCAGGTTGGTGTTGGTGTTACATACGGAGCTGAATACGACGGACTTCTCATTCATCGAGAAGCTTACGTCGGTATTTATCCATCCGACGATATATCCGGTGACCCAGTTGAGTGTCTCATCGTTGTTGGTGGTGCCGAGTGCGGCCTGCCATGCCTGCATGGGGTCATCCCAGACGCCGGTTCCAATCTGTCCGTCCACGTCGGGAATGATGACGGGCGGTTGTGCCTGGTCGCTGCAACCGGTGAAGCCGACGGCTGTCATGGCGAGGAGTGCGAGACTCAGTAATATATCAGTATGTTTCATTATGTGTATCTCGTGTTAAGTATATTAGAATCTGATACCGAAATTGAAGAACACCCGGATGCCCTGTGCGTAGAAGTAGCGGTTGGGGAACTTGTTGAGGTTGAAGTTGGTATAGTCGAGTTTAGACTCCTGGAAGCCGCCGGTCTGGATGTTACGGTTGTTGAGCAGGTTGTTGATGCTCAGGTTGAAGTTGAGCGAACCGAACTTGGTGTAAATCATCTTGCCGACAGAGACGTTCATGACGAATGCCTCTTTGAGCTTCTCCTGGTTGGTAAACTCCTTCATGCGTTCCTGATACTCCTCGACGGTGGTGCAGAACTTCCACAGCCCGGGTTGCTCCTCGTGACGTGTGGGAGCGAGCTGGATGTAGCCGTCGCGGAAGTAGTTGGCATTGATTTCGAAGAACCACTGCTTGGGGGCCGCATAGTTGAATGCGATGGCATATACCTGCTGAGGTGTGCCGCCGATATGGTAGCCCTTGAGGTATGAAGTGCGGATGACATCGTCCATAGCACCGTTCTGTGCCGAGCGTACACCGACGGGATTGTTGTGGTATGTGTAGTTGTTGATAGTGGCGGTGACAGTTGTGGTCAGTCCGTCGATAATCTTATACTGCATACCGAGTTCGAGGCCCATATATCTGGAGTTGATATTCTTGAGCGTGTAGGCCATCATAGTCGCCAGGTCGTAGTCGTAGAAGTAGAGCTGCTGCATACCCTTCCATGTCTCGTTCCAGTAGCCGGTCAGAGAGCCGCGGAAGCGGTTGTAGTTCCATGTATAGCTGAGGTCGGCACCTACATACTCCTCGGAACGGAGGTTTCCGACGGCTGTGTCCTTGATACGTGCATTGACGTATGCGTTATTGACGAGCGGAGCGCGTGTGCCGTAGGCTATGTGACCGGTGATATAGTTACGGCCGTTGATTTTGTAAGTAGCGCCGGCCTTGACACCGCCGTTGGTGAATACGTGGGTGAGACCTTTGCCGTAGGAGTTTTCGGGAGCACGTCCGTTCTGCATCTGTCCGTCGCGATAGAAGTCGGTGTGTGACATCTCGACGGCATAGTTTATATTCCAGTGGTTGGTGTTGATTTCATTCTGTGCCCACAGACGGCTTGTGGAGATGTGGATGTTGTAGTTGTATCCGTAGATATCTCCGACAGTGACACGACGGTTGGGATTACGCATGTCATTCTGGAGCTTGTCCTGGTCGCCGGCGAAGTCGCGTTCGGAGAAGTTGTCGACATCGCGCCAGAACTCACCGCCGAGCAGGTCCTTGACGGTCTGGAAATAGTGGGCGTTGGTGTAGTTGAAGCTTGCACCGGCCTGGAGGGTCATAATATCGTTGAAACGATGGTTTAGATAGGTATTGACCATGAATACGGACTGGTTCTGGTGCTCATTCTTGAGGATGTAGCTTGACTGTCCGCGCAGTTCCGGGTCGCGGTCATAGTATATGTTGTTGCGGAGGTTGGTCTGATAGATGCCGTCCCAGTCAATCTGTCGAACGTTCTCGTCATTCTTCCAGAGGTCGACCATATACTCATACTGTTCGAGCTGTGCGAGATATTCGAGCGAAGCGTCGCTTGTCGGATTTTCGGGGTCGTATTTGGCTGTCGGGAGATAGAACGACGGGAGGTTCTTGTAGTAGTTGGGTCTGGGGTCATTGGCCTGGTACCAGTCGAAGCTTGAACGCTGATAGGCGTTGTGTCTGAATGCCACGGCTGTATTGAGTGTTGTTCCCATGCGGGGAGTCCAAATCCAGT
>CAMWRB010000103.1 GCA_947176545.1 uncultured Porphyromonadaceae bacterium | reverse complement strand
CTATTGAGGAACTTGATAACCACATAGCTGTTATTGATTAAGTTGTTTAGTGTTTTATGTCTGTTTATAGGTAGATGTTAAAGTTTTATAGGTAGATGTTGAATTAAGGTAGTTGCCCCAATCGAATGCAAAATTATTATAATTCTTTTTAATTAGCAAAAATATCGTATGTTTTAAAACCTATTGTCATCAATACGATTCGGATTCGTTGGGGAAGTCTCCGGATTTCACATCCTCGATATATCTGCCGACAGCATCGGTTATCACTCCCGCAACATCGGCATAACGTCTCAGGAAACGGGGTGAAAATCCCTGATTGATACCCAGCATGTCGTGCATCACGAGCACCTGACCATCAACACCTCCACCGGCGCCTATTCCTATGATAGGCACCGACACCTCACGCGCCACACGCGCCGCCAGTTCGGCGGGAACTTTCTCAATGACTATCGCGAAGCAACCTATTTCCGCCAGCATACGCGCGTCGCTGATGAGTTTTTCAGCCTCGGCTTCATCGCGGGCACGGACACTGTATGTGCCGAACTTATTGATACTCTGAGGAGTCAGCCCCAGATGTCCCATCACCGGTATGCCGGCACAGAGTATACGTTCGACGCTCTCGCGTATCTCCGAGCCACCCTCTATCTTGACAGCTTCGGCATGACTCTCCTTCATGATGCGGATAGCGGATGCCAGAGCCTCCTTGGAGTTGCCCTGATATGTTCCGAACGGCAAATCGACCACGACCAACGCCCTGGATGTCCCTTTCATCACCGACTTGGCATGATATATCATCTGCTCAAGCGTTATCGGGAGCGTCGTGACATTGCCGGCCATTACGTTGGAGGCCGAATCACCGACCAGAATCACATCTATACCGGCACTGTCAAGCAGTTTGGCACTCGAATAATCGTATGCGGTCAGCATTGATATCTTTTCGCCGCGCTGTTTCATCTCTACAAGACGACGTGTCGTCACCTTGCGGTTGTTATCTACTGTATTCGTTGACATAACAATTAAAATTCATTACATCTCTTACATCTCTTACACCTCTTACCGACTCCGGACATGCCGTTGATTTACTCGGCCGGTACCCACACGGCAAACTGCCATGCCCCCAAATGGTTGGGCATATTGGCCGGCGCACCGGTAAAGTAATCTATCATCGAATCAGCCGATGGGGCCAAGTCACTGAAGGTCACCGGAGTCTCTTCGTTGGAAAGGTTTACTATAACGGTCACCTTATCACCGTTTGAGTCCGAACGGGTGAATGCAAGCACATTGGGGTTGATGGTGTTCCATACCTGCATCGTATCGAGCTGGCCGTTACTGTTCAGAGCCGAATGATTATGCTTCAGGGAGTTGAGCAATTCGTAGTAAGTCGTCAGTTCATTGGCTGTATAATCGGGCTGCACCGTATCAGTCTCAAAGAACTCGAAAGCGTGGTTGAAACCCACTTCCTGACCGGTATACATCATCGGCATACCCGGCAACGTATAGCTCAGCAAGGCAAACGCACCGAGACCGGCACCGTAACGCTCGAATTCTGTACCCTCCCAGGAGTTGAGGTCATGATTGGTCACCATATTCATATGGATTGACCCTTTGGGATAATCTTTCTCCAGCTTACGGAGCAGCTTGACGATATCCTGCGCATTGGCGGTTGCACGTTTCTGATTGTTGGCCACGGCATACTGATTGACACCCTGTGTGGCGGCGATGTCATTGAAGACATCCTTCATCGGCCACGCATAGTCGGCATTGAATACCGTCAGCAATTCGGGGGCATCGCTGCTCTCGGCCAGCATGAACACAGGCTTGATGGCATTGAGCTGCGGTATCACCTCCTGCCAGTAGTCGGTGGGCACCTGAAAGGCCACATCGCAACGGTACCCGTCGATGTCAGCCTCCTCAATCCAGAATTTCAACGCATCGGTCATAGCCGCGCGTGTGCCGGGATTGCTGTAATCGAGCTTGTAGGTGTCTGTCCAGTCAAACGGACCGTACATCTCTCCGGCCTCGTTTTTGGCATAATATTCGGGATGCTCCGTCACCCAGGCGTTGTCGCATCCGGTATGATTGCACACCTCATCGAGGATAACTTTCATACCCAGCAGGTGAGCTGCATGAACGAACTCCTTCAAATCCTCCATTGTACCGAATTCCGGATTGACGGCTTTGTAGTCGCGCACGGCATAGTAGCTGCCCAATGTCCCTTTACGGTTCTTCTCCGAAATAGGATGTATCGGCATAAGCCATACTATATCAACACCCAAATCCTTAAGAGCCGGCAGACGTTTCTGCAGACCCTTGAGGTTGCGTTCGGATGTTCCCTGACGCAGATTGGCCTCATAAATCACAGCATTATCTATCCACTCCGGATTAGACTTAACATACTCCACCGCGCCGGCCGGCTGTTCCGGACTGACTGACGCACGCGCAGACACACCGCCATACAGCAGCGCACCTGACAACAGAGCCAAGCTCCATAAATTATTCTTCATATCCAAGAATTTAAATATTTTCATATATCTTATATAAACTCCCGTTCCCAAACAATACGCAAATATAACAATTTTCTTTAACAAACATACACACATTTTTTTCGGCAAATCAGTCGATAATCCGTAATTAATGTCTAAATTTGTATTTTAAGATAATTTTTACTGCAATTTACATAATTCTGCATCATGGAATATAATCATAAAGAGATTGAGCAACGCTGGCAGGAATACTGGCGTCAGAACGACACATACAAATGCGTCGAAAGACCGGACCGCAAGAAGTTTTATGTCCTCGACATGTTCCCCTATCCCTCGGGAGCGGGTCTGCACGTCGGACACCCCCTCGGCTACATAGCCTCTGATATCTATGCGCGTTACAAACGTCAGCAGGGCTTCAATGTCCTCCATCCTATGGGTTACGACGCCTACGGTCTACCGGCCGAGCAATATGCCATACAGACCGGCCAGCACCCCGAAAAGACCACCAATGAAAATATAGCCCGCTATCGCTCGCAGCTCGACAAAATCGGCTTCTCGTTCGACTGGAGCCGCGAAGTCCGCACCTGTGACCCCGATTATTACAAGTGGACACAATGGGCGTTCATGCAGATGTTCAATCACTACTATGACCTCGATGCAGACAAGGCACTCCCTATAACCCGCCTCACCGACCATTTCGCCAAGCATGGCACCGACGGCATAAATCCCGCCGGCTCGGAGGAACTGCACTTTACCGCGGATGAGTGGAATGCGATGGACGAAAAGCGGCAGCGCGAAATACTGATGAACTACCGTATTGCATACCAGGGGGAATCGATGGTCAATTGGTGTCCGGCACTCGGTACGGTGCTTGCCAACGATGAGGTCTCCGAAGGACTCAGCGTCCGCGGCGGACATCCGGTGGAACAGAAGGTCATGACTCAATGGATACTCCGTGTGTCGGCATACGCACCCAGACTGCTCGACGACCTCGCACTCGTCGACTGGTCCGACTCGCTCAAGGAGACTCAGCGCAACTGGATTGGACGCTCCGAGGGTGCTGAGATGCGCTTCCCGGTCAAGGACTCTGACGTCACTCTCGACATCTTCACCACACGCGCCGACACTGTCTTCGGCGTCACATTCATGGTGCTCGCTCCGGAATCGGATTATGTGGACCTTGTCACCACTCCCGAACAGCGTCAGGCTGTCGATGCTTATCTCGACGAGGTCAAACACAAGACCGAACGTGAACGCCAGATTGAGAAGAAAGTCAGCGGTGTGTTCACCGGCAGCTATGCCGTCAATCCTCTGTCGGGCAAAGAGATACCTATCTATGTCAGCGATTATGTACTCGCCGGCTACGGCACCGGAGCCATTATGGCCGTTCCCGCTCACGACTCGCGCGACTATGCATTCGCACGCCACTTCGACCTTCCGATTATACCGCTCATCGAGGGTGCGGACGTATCAGAAGAGTCTTTCGATGCCAAAGAGGGCATAATGACCAATTCCGAGGGACCGCTGCTCAACCTCAACGGACTGCAGGTCAAGGAGGCCATCGCCCGGGCCAAAGAGTTTATCGAGCAGCAGGGCATCGGCCGGGTGAAGGTCAATTACCGTCTGCGCGACGCCATCTTCTCACGTCAGAGATACTGGGGCGAACCCTTCCCCGTATATTATAAGGAGGGCACACCCTACCTGCTCGATGAGTCAAAACTCCCTCTCCATCTCCCCGAGGTGCACTCATATCTGCCGACCGCCGACGGACAACCTCCGCTCGGCAATGTGGCCGACTGGAAGACCGACGAGGGCTTTCCGCTTGAACTCTGCACAATGCCCGGTTTTGCCGGCTCATCGGCGTATTATCTACGGTATATGGACCCTCACAATCAGCAGGAACTCGTCAGCCGGCAGGCCAACGAATACTGGCAGGATGTAGACCTGTATGTCGGAGGTGCCGAACATGCCACCGGCCACCTTATCTATTCACGTTTCTGGAATAAATTCCTGTACGACCTCGGCCTCGTCGTCAAGTCGGAACCATTCAGAAAGCTGGTCAATCAGGGTATGATACAGGGACGCACATCATTCGTATACCGTATCAAAGACACCAATACATTCGTGTCATACAATCTGCGCAAGGATTATGACACGACCCCCATACGTGTGGACATCTCGCTGGTTAATAACGATATCCTCGATACGGAACGTTTCCGTCAGTGGCGTCCGGATTTCGCCGATGCGGAGTTCATACTCGAAGACGGCAAGTATGTGTGCGGCTATGCGGTCGAGAAGATGTCTAAGTCTATGTTCAATGTCGTCAATCCTGACGATATCGTGGAACGCTACGGAGCCGACACCCTGAGACTGTATGAGATGTTCCTCGGACCGGTCGAACAATCCAAACCCTGGGACACAAACGGTATCGACGGCGTAAACCGCTTCCTGCGCAAACTCGTCACACTCTTCTCCAGATGCAATCCCGACGACCGTCGCGATATGACACCCGAAGAACGGAAAGTGGTTCACAAACTCATCAAGAAAGTCACACAGGACATCGAGAATTTCTCATTCAACACATCGGTAGCCGCCTTTATGATAGCAGTCAATGACCTGACCGCTCTCAAGTCGGACTCAACACTTGCACTCGAGACCATCACCCGCCTGATAGCTCCCTTCGCACCTCACCTGGCCGAAGAGTTCTGGCATCGCCTGGGTCACGAGACAAGCGTCGCCGACGCACAATGGCCCGAATGGGATGAGAGCGCGCTCGTTGAGCAGACCGTCAAATATCCCGTCTCGTTCAACGGCAAAGCCCGCTACAACATTCAGGTTCCTGCTGACACCCCGCGT
>CAMWRB010000102.1 GCA_947176545.1 uncultured Porphyromonadaceae bacterium | reverse complement strand
ATTCAATTTTATGTTGATGACTTGAGTAAATGGTTGGAGGGATCATTCTTTTTTTTTGTATTTGTAAAGTTAGCTGAGAAGGACTCTCTCAGCTAACACTGTTTTTTTCTATTTTTAGGAATGAATGATATCCCCCGGGGGGAACGCCGGTACTTTTTTATTTGCGGAGGGGGAAGCGGTGGGAGGCGAGGCGGTTGCCTTCGCAGAAGATTTCTACCAGGTATTCGCCGGGGGTGAGGGTGGCGTTGGTCTGATAATAGATGGAGACGGGGAGCTCGCTGTTGTCGTAGGTGATTTCGCGTGCGCCGGAGGCTGTGAGGGTCTGACCGTCGTAGGTGAATGTGCCTCCGCCGGTGAGGGTGTTGCCGTCGGGTGCCACGATGCGCATATAGACGGTCTTGTGGCCCGGGGCGGCTGTGGCGTTGGGGCTGATGACGAATGAGGCTCCGAGTGATTTGGCTTTGGTGACGTTTTTCTCCACTTTCCCTTTTTTGTTGTAGGCCGAGAATGAGAGTCCGGTGATGTTGAGCCGTTTTGCCTGAGCAACGGTCTGTGTCAGCTGTTCGTTGTCGCGCTGTGCTGTAGCGGCCGTGGCGGCAAGTTGCTGGTTTTTCTCATTGACTTGCTGTATTTCCTGTCGCAGTCCTTCGTTTTCCTCGCCGAGGCGTTTGATTTCCTCCAGATAGTGGCGCACGATGCCTTTGAGTGTCGCTATCTCGCCTTCGAGCTGCTTGATGCGCGCACGGTTGGAGGCGTTGCTTCGTTTCTCGGCATTGAGTTCCTTGAGGAGTCCCTCTACTTTCATTCTTGCGGCGTTGTATTGCTGCACGAGCGAGTCGTTCTTGAGATATATTTGCTGGTCTTCGTATTGGGAGAAGTCAGCGTTGAGTTGATTAAACTCGTTGGTGAGGAGCAGGCGGTCGTTGGCCAGTGCGAGGCTGTCGGCTTTGGCGAGTGCCTCGTTGGCGGCGTTCTGCTGTGACGAGTTGTTTACTATCAGCACGATGACGAGTGCTATGAGAGCTACGAAGACTCCGATACCTGAGTAAAGGATTATTTTCTGATTTTTGTTCATGGCTGTTATCTGCGACGTTTGGATGAGCTTTTACGTTTGCTTGACGACGATTTGGACGATGAACCTGATGAGGCTTTTTTGGCGGGTACCTTGAGTGAAGCGCCTGCACGGATGGCATCTCCCTTGAGGTTGTTGGCGCGACGGAGTTCATCGACCGTGACCCCATACTTTTTGGCGATAGTCGTCAGATTTTCGCCTGATTTGATAGTATGTGAGGATGGAGCAGCCGGCTCGGCTTTCTTTTTGGTCTGTGATTGCCGCGACTGAGAATTGTTTTTATTGTTGGATGCGGTTGAAGCCGTCGAGGAGTTGTTTCGGGTATTGGTGGCCGGTTCGTTGGTCCTGACGTTTCCGGAGTTATCGGCATCGGCGACATCTTCGGAAGTCTGTATGCGCAGTTTCTGTCCGGCGCGCACGGCGTTGCGACGCAGTGAGTTCCATGAGCGTATATCACTGACGGTTACCTTATAGCGGTTTGCAATGGCGGACAATGTCTCACCGGCGGCAACGGTATGCGTGATGGTCCGTGTCGGTTTTTGCGATGTGAACGACTGCTGTTGGGCAGTGGCTGCGGTGTAGCTGTCGTCTGCATCCTCGGGGTGTCCGGCGGTGAGTGTCGTGTCGTTGCCGTTGGCGGTGTATGCGGTATCGCGTGTCGGGTCGGTTCCGGGGTCGACTTCGATGCGTTGAGCGTATTTGTCAGCCTGATATTGTGAGATATTATCCTCGCTCATTACGTAGGCGAGTGCCTGTTGTGAGGGGAGGATGAGAGTATACGGTTTGTCGGCCGAGCCTGGGACAAGGTCGGCTCTGAATTGAGGGTTGAGTATTCTCAGTTCGTCGATTGGGATGGAGAGGACGTTTGATATTTGGTCGAGGTGTATGCGCCGTGCCACATGGACCGTGTCGGTGACGAGCGGTTTGGTGGGAAGCACGGGTGATATGTTATGTTCGGGATAGTAAGTCATGACATAGTTGGCGGCGATAAACAGGGGTACGTATCCGCGTGTTTCGGCCGGCAGGTAATTATATATGCTCCAGAAGTCGTGGCTCTTGGGGTCGCCTCCGGCGCGTCTTATGGCCTTATTGACGGTTCCGGGTCCGCAGTTGTAGGCTGCGATTGCGAGGCTCCAGTCGCCGTAAGAGTCGAAGAGGTCGTGGAGGTACTTGGCGGCTTTCTGAGATGAGGCGTACGGGTCGCGCCGCTCGTCGACGAGTGAATTGACTTCGAGGCCGATACCCTTGGCTGTGGCGAGCATGAATTGCCATAGACCCGTCGCACCATGTCGTGAGACGGCGTTGGGATTGAGGGCCGACTCTATTACGGGGAGGTTGCGCAGTTCGAGGGGCAGCCCCTCCTCTTCGAGTGCCTGTTCGAAGATGGGCATATAGTATATGCTGAGTCCGAGGAGCATGGCCACCTGCTGGCGTGAGCGCTTGGTATATCGGTCGATATAGCTGCGCACGATGGGATTGTAGGGCATCTCAATGACCGTCGGCATTGCGGCGAGACGCTGCTTGATGACCTCATCAGAGACCTCGACATCGGGGAGAGTGCGATATCGGTCGTCAGTGGCGGTATAGTTTTTCAGATACCATGATTCGAGACGGTTCTGAGTGTCGATTTCAAAACTTTCCGGATATATTATAGCATCGTCCGTGATGTTGTGTTTGATGTCGAGGACCGAAGGGTTGTTCTTGCCGGCTGAGGCGGTCATGGCTGAGAGCGTGACGGCTGCGATGGCTATGATTGTCGGGATAAGTTTCATTGTCGTTAGCTGTATATGAGGTTTAGAATGTGATAGCCCAGTGCATCGCGAGTTTGGGTCGTGCATTGAGCGGGTCGTTGATTATGGATGGTGCCACATCCATCGATAGGTTGGGAGAGATGTCAAAGTGTGTGAGGTGGGCGTCGACGTATGCGTCCACCATGCATAGGAGGTACACGCCGACACAGCATATGATACAGAGGTCACGGTTGCGCCGGTAGTAATCCTTGCGGCTCTTGAACGTCTGTGCGAGCCAAGTTTTGTCGAGAGATGACTCGTCGACGGTCGGGGGGAAGAAGTCCATGTAGGAGTTGGTGTCCGGATTATCGTCCATTATGTCCTGATAGGCCAGGCTATAGTCCGAATACATCCGTGCGTTCCAGCTTGTGCCGTATCCGAGTCCCATGAATCCGGCTACGATGATGGGGAGTTTCCAGTAGCGGCGGTTGTATATCTGTCCGAGTCCCGGGAAGAGCGCCGAGAGCCAGGTGGCTCTTGCCGGGTCGGGGTTAAACTCCTTTCTGCCTTCGAGTGTATATCCGGGGGCGGTAACGACCGTCGGTCCGATTGAGTCTGTCTCTTCGACGACGATGACCTCTCTTTCGGATATTATGTCGGTGAGGGGCAGAGCGGTATCAGGTATGTTCGCGGAGATGGTATCGGTCAGCACCGTCGTGATTGTGTCAGCCTTTTGGGCGCAGAGCGATGTCGGCGTCGCAAGTATCGCGATACCGGCCATTAGTGACTGTATGACTCTGCGCTTCAGGTTCATTTTACTGTTTCAGGCGTTCGAACAGTGCGACGAGCTGCTGTAGCTCGTCATCTGAATTAAACTTAAGTGTGATTTGTCCGCTGCCATCCTCCTTGCGTGAGAACTTGACGGGTGTGGGGAGATAGTTGGAGAGTTGCTCAGCGAAGATTTTGTCTTCTGCCGAGCGTTGCTTTTTAGCCGTTGCGGGTACTTTGAAATTGTCCGTGTCGCTCTCCTCACCCTGTTTGGCATCGCGGGCCATCTGTTCGACCTGTCTGACAGAGAGGTCATCCTTGAGAATGAGCTTATAGAGCTTGACCTGGATTTCGGGGCTGTCTACGGCGAGGAGTGCGCGCGCGTGACCCATGTCTATTTTGCGGTCGCGCAGAGCAAGCTGTATGACGGCCGGGAGTTTAAGCAGTCTGAGATGGTTGGCTATTGTAGCCCGTTTCTTGCCGAGGCGTTCCGACAGCCTTTCCTGGGTGAGATTGTAATTGTCTATGAGCTTCTTGAACGCGAGGGCGACTTCGATAGCACTGAGATCCTCACGCTGTATGTTCTCTATGAGGGCCATCTCGGTGATTTCGGAGTCTGAGGCGGTTCTGACGTATGCCGGCACTGAGGGCAAACCGGCGAGTTTCGCGGCACGCCAGCGTCGTTCTCCGGCTATGATTTGATAATTTCCGTTGTCGGTAAGTCGAAGTGAGAGAGGCTGTATGATGCCGAGCTCGCGGATGGATATGGCAAGCTCTTCGATACTGTCCTCATCGAAAGTGGTACGGGGTTGGTCCGGATTAGGCTCAATGCGGTCTACGGCTATCTCGTTGATAGCAGATGAACCGTCCGTGCGTATTTCACCCATCGAGGAGATGAGCGAGTCGAGTCCGCGTCCGAGAGCGTTACGTCTGTATTGTGTCATGACTTGGCGTTAGCTTTTTTTCTGTTTTTGGCTATCAATTCCTTGGAGAGCTGGCAGTAAGCGATGGAGCCCCTGCTGTCCGGGTCGTAGAGTATGACCGGGAGTCCGTGGCTGGGAGACTCCGAAAGCTTGATATTACGCGGTATGACGCTTGTGAATACCATATCGCCGAAGTGTCCTTTGAGCTCCTCGAATATCTGGTTGGCGAGTCTCAGACGAGCATCATACATCGTGAGCAGGAAGCCCTCAATCTCGAGTGTGGGTTTCAGTCGGCTCTTGATGATACGTATTGTGTTGAGCAACTGTGAGATGCCTTCGAGAGCGAAATATTCCGCCTGTACCGGAATGATGACCGAGTCAGCGGCGGTCAGGGCATTGACCGTAATGACGCCGAGTGAGGGTGAGCAGTCGATAAGTATGAAGTCATAATCATCCTTGACCCGATTGAGGACGGTCGAGAGGCGTCGGTCTCTGTCGGGTCTGTTCATCAGTTCGACTTCGGCTCCCACCAGGTCAATCCGTGATGGTATTATGTATAGACCGTCGATATCAGTCTTTGTGACAGCCTCCTGTGTAGGATAGTCATCGACGAGACATTCGTATATGGAGACGTCAGCCTTTTGCGGGTCGAGTCCGAGTCCGGAGGTGGCATTGGCCTGCGGGTCGGCATCGACGAGCAGAACCTTCTTGCCGTCGATGGCGAGACAGGCTCCGAGGTTGAAAGCGGTGGTAGTCTTGCCGACACCACCCTTCTGGTTTGCAATTGCAATGATTTTACCCATAATCAGGTGATATAGTATATTCCAAATTGCAAAGTAACAAAATTTGATTGAGATTTCGGACTGAAAAGTCTTAAAATCTCTTAAAATATTTATTGCTGTCCGATAAAACTTAAAGATGGCAAAAATATATGGCTCGAACACTGA
>CAMWRB010000101.1 GCA_947176545.1 uncultured Porphyromonadaceae bacterium | reverse complement strand
ACCCGCGACCCTCAGCTTGGGAAGCTGATGCTCTACCAACTGAGCTATTACCGCGGTTGGATGTGACAAAGATAATATTTATTTTTCAAAAATACTCCTTTTCAGCTCAAAATCTTTAATTAATTGAAAATTTAAAAGCAGCATTTTTCGTAACGGCTATGTATATACCGGGTGCAAGAGTTGATACGTCTATAACTTCATAATCCGATGAAATTGAGTAATAACGACATTTCTGACCCGATATATTTAAAATTTCCAAGGTCTGATGTGTGGTCGGTGACGCGGATGTCGAAACATGCAACCGGTCACCGATTAGACGGATTTGTGAGGTAGAATCGACAGTGGGGGTGACGCGTGTGGACAGGAACTTGGCTTCGCGCAGACCCTCTACCGGACGGAAGAAACCCTGACCGTTGCGGGGATTGTATGAGTAATCGCAATGCCCGGATGTGTCGTTGGTTTTGGCGATGATACCCTTGATATCATCGATATTCAAATCGGGATTGGCTTCGAGCCAGGTGGCTATATACCCCGCCACGTAGGGTGTGGACATGGATGTGCCACCGTCTGGTCCCCAGTAGAAGTATTCCGGATGATAGGTCGCGCTCTCCTCGGGGGGTATCTGTATATCGGTCGGTTGGCCGTCGCCACGAGTCGCGAGGGTGGTACGACCCAGATGCCATACGTTGTCAGGATTGGCGAGGAAAGGAGAACTGTATGCCGACTCAACGGGCATACCCGGTCCGGAGGTGTGCGGGAGAATACGACCGTCTATAAGTGTGCCGTATCCGGAGTAAGAGGATATTTCTCCTTCCGGCTCATTGACCGTGAACATCTCACCGTTGTGCATTTTCAGTTCTTTATTATTGTTATACATCCCCACGCAGAGCACATTACGTCCTGTAGCAAGGTCGCTTACGGAATGAATGCTGCCGGGCTGGAAATATGAACCCGGAAATTTGGAAAAGGCACTGTATATGCCGTCGGCATAAATATCGGCGTGTGCACCCGGAACTGATATGACACGACCTCCAAGCAGGTAACGTCCCCACGGTTTCCCCTCGGTTTTGATTTCTGTCGTGACGTCATACTCCATACAGACGTGGTATCGGCCGTTGGATTGCTCACGCCGTCCGGACAGGAGTATATTACCATCAAAGTATTGAGCCAATTCGGGAGAATGGATGACTGTTACGCCCGGTATATCCTCAATATCATCCTCGTTCATATCGGTGACGATTATGACAACCGGTGTCTCAAGAAAATCGACAGCGGGTAATTCGCAGACTATCCTGTTATTGGTTGAATCGACGACCATCGGGGCGATATTGGCAGCCGTATCATCCGACATCCATAAATCGACCGCTCCATACAGTTCAAGATTCAGACCGACAAGGCTCGTAAGCCGGAAAGTCATGTCGGGATGCGTCTCGCTGAATGTAACGTCGAAAGTGTTGAGACTTTTACCCTCATTGCCCGAGGAGATACATATTATTGCATCATGGCCGCACTTGTCAAGATATCGTGAAAACAGGGATGTGCCATCATGCGGACCGAGATAATTGCCGACTGACAGATTGATTACGCAGGGCTTTCCGACGGAATGCGCATACTCGATAATGTCCTCTACGCCTGCCAACAATCCGACCTCGGTGAGCTCGCTTGTCGTAGCTACAATCTCTGCTCCGGGAGCCGCTCCTCCCAATCCGTCAGCGATATATGAGCCGGCCATAATACCGGCGACATGTGTAGCGTGAGTATGTGTGTCCCGGTCTGTCTGCCATTGGCGGATTGCCTCCGGTGTGTCACATACTATACGATGACCCTCCGACTCGATATACTGTACACTCCTGACCACTCTGCAAGAACCGTCCGGACGTTGGAATGCAATATGCGACGCGTCGAAACCCAAATCGCAAAATCCGACAATGACCCCGGAACCGTCGTAGGGAGTGCCTGCAACTCCGGTATGAATGTCGTGAGCGTCATACCATTGATGAGCCGTGCGGAGTGTCGGTACGGTAAAGCTTCGCTTTGAACGATTTTCATTATCACGGCGTGCCGACTCTTTCCGTTTTAAAAGTTGTCTTGCCGACTGGGGGTGAGAGGATGTCGGGATAAGACATAACGCCAATTCGTCGCGATGCCGCAGTACGATAACACCATGTCCGGCCAATTCATCAATTTCTGTTTTATAATCATCCGAAGACAATTCTATTATCTCAGCCCGATAGTCATCGGCATTTGCCTCTGAAAATCCAAAGCATACCAACGAGAAAATGAGTACTGACAATAAAAGTTGAGGTCTTATATATTTCTTTATTATTTCTGCCATATCAGTTCTATTAGTTCCTCCCCGTATGCAGCTATCTTTTTTTTACCAAATCCGTGTACATTTTTCAGCTGTCCGACATCCTCAGGCATGGCGGCCGCCAATGCCATCAATGCTTTATTGGAGAGTATCATGAAGACGGGAAGATTATTGAGTTGAATGCTCTTATTTTGACGCCATATGCGGAGTCGGTCATAAATATGAGGATTGCGGATGTCTTCAAGGTGTGCCGACGGTTGCGCCGTAATATTCTGTTCCTGTCCGGACGCATCCTCCTCATCATTTTTTTGAGGTGTATCAATGACAAATATTCTTTTACCGGTGCCGGGGCGCGGCGATATACGTTTCGTACGAACACCCGTAACGTTATCCATGTCAAGCAATATACGTGCTCTAAGCCTGAGATAGTTGTCGGTATCAAACGGCCGGGCACTATATTCTCTCATCAATCCGTACATCATCTGCGCCGTCTCGCTGCATTCGTCGATTGTCGCTATCAGGCGCTTCTTGACCTGTTGGTTATCGATATTGACGGGAATTAACTTGACAAGTTTGATTAATTCCGAGATAAAGTTATTGAAGAATTTGGCGCCTCCCTCTATTTTCTGATTCAGTCTCTTCTCAGCTTCGGCATTGGTTCGCCGGTACGGAGAGAGTGCATTTATAAGGGCGTGAAATTTTTCGGCTACAGGTAAAATGTCACTTTCGAGTTTGAGTTTCATCTCATCTACCTGCGCGACCAACCGCGGATACTGTGTGGCAAGTTCGGTGACGACAACTCTGTGGAGCCCGTCAAAGCTGTGTGCCAACATCTTCAGGTCAAAAAGCTCATGCAGTATGGCGGTGTAATATGAGTCTGCAAAATGTTGCAAAGTAGTCTCGTCGGGAACAAGTCTTGACTGTGCCGAGATAAATTGACTCACCACTCCATCAGTCATTATAGCTGAAGGAGATAACGGAGATTCGAGATAGACTCCCTCCAGTGTGCGGCAGCGTGAGAGAGCGACGTATGTCTGTCCCGGCGCGAAAGAACGGGAAGCGTCGATTACCGCCTTGTCAAATGTGAGACCCTGGCTCTTATGGATAGTGATAGCCCAGGCTGTGCGCAGCGGTATCTGAGTGAAGCTCCCTTCAAGTTGATTGAGTATCTCGCCGCTTTTGGCGTCGAGAGTGTATTTTACATTATCCCAACTCACCGGAGCAACAGTGAGTTCGCGAGGCGATTCCTCCATTGTCGTCACGTAGACCCTATCCTCCTCCAATGCACTTACAGTTCCTATGAGTCCGTTGTAATACTGTTTATCAGGTCCTGGGTCATTCTTGGTAAACATCACCTGAGCGTCGACCTTAAGTTTGAGATGTTCATCGACCGGATATGAGTATTCGGGGAATATACCCTCAACCTGAGCAGTATAGGTGTATTCCGGACGGTCGATGGCGGCAAGTTTGCTACTGTTGATGCGGTCAGCCAAATAATTGTGAGTGGTAAGTCTTATAATGCCGGTTTGTGCCTCAATCTCCTCATGAGCTACGACCCTATTGTTAAGGAGCCGCAGTGTTTCCGGAGTAGCCGCGTTGTCACGGACACTGTTCAGTATATTGACAAATGTCTCATCCTGCTGACGAAAAACCTTTGTTAGTTCGACAGTAACATAACCTGCTTCTCTCAGCGCGTGACTTTCAAAAAAATATGGTGATGAATAATGCTTTGAGAGCAACTCCCATTCATCCGGTTGAACGACCGGTGCGAGCTGCCTCAAGTCGCCAATCAGCAGAAGCTGTACACCACCGAACGGCCTGCTGTTGCCGCGAAATCGTCTGAGTGCGTCATCTACCGCGTCGAGTACATCGGGGCGCACCATCGAAATCTCGTCAATGACAAGCAGGTCGAGAGTGCGGATGATACGCCTTTTCATCCTATTGAACTTGAAAGGTTTCCTCTCCCGTTCAGAGAATCCGGAGCCGGGGATAAAGGGGGCGAAAGAGAGCTGGAAGAAAGAGTGAATAGTACTTCCGCCGGCATTGATGGCCGCAACACCCGTAGGTGCCAGCACAACCATACGTTTGTCGGTAAGTTCCGGCAATTTCCGTAGGAATGTTGTCTTGCCGGTGCCCGCCTTACCCGTCAGAAACAGATTTACGCCCGTGGAACAAATCAGTCGGGTCGCCATCTCTAACGGCTCCATATTATCAACGGCCGGTTCACAGACATCGAGAGTGAACATCAGGTTAGAGTCCGGACAGGGGTATGACTGAGGTTTGGGCGGGGTATTCATCAGTAAAATTCAGGGTGTTTCCGTTTCACACTAACGCAATACGTGGTGATGACAGGTTATTGATTACAAAGATAATGATAATACGGTAAATATCCGAAACAATCAACATAACAAATGTTAAAACTCATATCCGATAACATTAATTAAGAAATTTCGTTCGAACACGGAATGTTTGGACTGAGAGAGAATACAATGTAAGCATTTATAAAAGAATCCCCTGACACACCCCTCGTTTTAATCGGGTGTGTCAGGGGATATTGATATTTCAACGTTTTGAGTGTTAAGCTACAGACGTCAGAAATAGATTCGGGTTATTTCTTGGAAGTTTTGCTGCTCTTCACGACTTTCCGGGCGGTAGCTTTTTTCTCGACCTTTTCGGGAATTACAGCCGGAACCTCATCGTTATTCTCAATATTGGTGCGGAGAGTTTTAACCTCCTTTTTGAGTGAATTTATCTCTGAGGCCTGATTGCGTATGGTCAGCAGCAATGAATTGAGTTCTTCATTTCCAATCTCTTCAGGGAATTGTTCCTCGACTCTGACGATAAAGTCTGCCAGAACATTCATATAGTTGGTGAATGCGGAGAATGGTGAATCATACGGACTGAAAGCCGCTTCAGCCGTTTTGCCGGTTGCCATGTAATAGAAGTGGTCGGAACTCTGCAGGTATTCCCAATCCAGTTTAAGGCGACGGTCAGAGCCGAGATTTACGCGCTCACCGACAGAATAGAGCTTATTAAGGGCCTCACGCTGCAGGTCGTTGCCTTTCCATGCGGAGACACCACGGCTTGCGCCAATATCCAACATGGGGAACGGTACGGATATCTCCCCGACGGGTTTGAGTTTTTTAACCACTTCCGAGGG
>CAMWRB010000100.1 GCA_947176545.1 uncultured Porphyromonadaceae bacterium | reverse complement strand
ACTCACGACCCAATGATTAAGAGTCATTTGCTCTACCAACTGAGCTACGGAGTCAGGTCTGAGAGTTGTTATATCTCCCGTTTGCGATTGCAAAGGTAATACTTTTTTCAGCTCCTACCAAATTTTTTTCATCATTTTTTGCTTATTTTTTTATTTTGACACTCTTTTAATCGCTTTTCGCGTGTTTCCGGACATAATTAATCATATTTTTTTAACGATATGCACCCTTTTTTACGGGGAGTTTGCTTATCTTTACAACCGGATATTATTATTACATTTTTATATTGTATGAAACACTACATTATCCTCCCGGCCATTGCCGTCGGAGTTGTCCTCTCCGGAGGATGCGCCAAGAAACTCAAGGGTTTCCAAAACGATTTCTTCAATACCAATCCTACGCCGCTGGAGACTGTAGGACAGAATGTGCCGGCTACCATCAACGGTAATCTCCCCGCCAAGTTTATGCTAAAGAATGCCAAGGTCACTACCACTCCCGTTCTGCAGTGGCAGACAGAGGCGGGCAATTCCACCGAAGTGTTCGCATCCCCGGTCATCATACAGGGCGAGAATGTGCGTGACAACGGCCAGACCGTCTCATTTGCCAATGGCGGACATGTTACAATACCTTTCAATGTCGAGTACCAGCCCGGCATGGACCACTCTGACCTCTATCTCGACTTTGAGGTAGACCAGAACGGCAAGAAATACACTCTGCCGCGTGTCAAGGTCGGATATGGTGTCATTGCAACTTCCACTCTCGCTTCGGCCGCATCTGTCACACCCGCTACGGCGCGCGATAATTTCCAGAAAGTCATTTCCGAGCAGTACAGCGCTGATATCCATTTTCTGATTAATCAGGCCAATGTACGTGCTTCAGAGACTTCCAAGGCTGACTATATAGACCTCAACAAGCGCCTCGTCGAGGCCAACGCCGCTCCCAATCAGGAGATTGCCGAGCTGACCATCAACTCATACGCTTCGCCGGAAGGTACGATGGCATTCAACACTCAGTTGGCTGAAAAGCGCGAGAAGAATACACAGAGCGTCGTCGAGACTCAGCTCAAGAAGGATAAAATCACAGAATTCGGTGAGCTTACCTCATCATTCACCCCCGAGGACTGGGAGGGTTTCCAACGCCTTGTCGAGAAGAGCAACATCCAGGACAAGGAGCTTATATTGAGCGTTCTGTCCATGTATAAGGACCCCGAACAGCGTGAGCAGGAAATCCGTAATCTCTCATCTGTATTCAACGAACTTGCTGACCAGATTCTCCCCCAGTTGCGCTATTCACGCGTCATGGCTACCATCAATGTCATCGGCAAGAGCGACCAGGAACTGATTGAGCTCTACAACACCGACCCTGAGAAACTCACTGTCGATGAAATACTGTATGTCGCCACGCTTACAGACGACAATACACGCAAGATGGCGATATACGACAAGGCTGCGCAGATTTATCCCAACGACTACCGCACCATCAACAACCTCGGTCTGACACAATACGTTGCCGGCGATTATGCCGCCGCCTCCGCCAACTTCGACAAGGCAGCCCGCATGAATCCCGCCGCTAAGGAGGTCGAAATGAATCAGGGTCTTATCTCGCTCGTCAATAAGAATTACAACAAAGCCAACGAACAACTCGGTGCCGCCGCCGGTGTCCCTGAAAATGCAGACGCCCTCGGTGTTTACTATCTGACACAGGGCGACATCACCAAGGCCAACGGTGCTTTTGGAGACGTCAAGACCAACAATGCCGCTCTCGCCCGCATTCTTGCCAAGGATTATTCGGCTGCGAAGTCCATACTGAGTGCCATCCCCAATCCCGATGCCACTACTTACTATCTGACCGCCATCCTCGGTGCGCGCACCAACAATGAGAATATGGTGATGTCCAACCTCCGTCAGGCCATCAAGCAGGACCGCAAGCTCCTCCGCAAGGCTCAGAACGACCTCGAGTTTGCCAACTACAACCTCTCTTACCTCTAAGAAAAGCGAGACTCTCCTAAGATAAGCGATGCTCTCTCCTCTCCATTCCCTCAGCGGGAAAGCAAGTCCCTACTCCTAAAAAGGGAAGGCAGTCCTTACTCCTAAAAAGGGAAAACCCTTTGCAATCGTGTGAGGGCTTCAGCCCGAAGAAAAACACTCCCCGTCCCGATATATAAATCAGGACGGGGAGTCTTTTTATATCTGTGTAAAGGAGATTCTTACTTTATCTTGGCCTGAATAGCGGCGCTTTCAGCCTCATAGCCCGGCTTGTTGAGCAGAGCGAACATATTCTTCTTATAGGCCTCGACGCCCGGCTGATTGAACGGATTTACACCGAGCATATAGCCGCTGATGCCGCAAGCCTTCTCGAAGAAGTAGATGAGCTGACCCAGTGAATATTCATCCAGAGCGGGGATTTCGATGCGGATATTAGGCACGCCACCCTCTACATGGGCGATTTTAGTGCCGAGTTCTGCCATCTTGTTCACCTCATCCACACCTTTACCGGCCAGATAATTGATACCGTCAAGGTTTTCGGCATTTTCGGGCACACGTACCGAGATAGCCGGCTTACGAACGGAGATGACTGTCTCGAAGATGGTGCGTTCACCGTCCTGTATCCACTGACCCATCGAGTGCAGGTCGGTCGTCAGGTCTACGGATGCCGGGAAAATACCCTTGCCGTCCTTACCCTCTGACTCGCCGTACAGTTGCTTCCACCATTCGGCAAAGTAGTGCAGTTTAGGATTATAATTGACTAAAATTTCTATTTTTTTACCGCTGTTGTACAATGCGTTACGCATACGTGCATAGATTTGTGCCGGATTTTCAGGCGAGGGATGCTCAGTGGTGCGCTGCATGTCGCGTGCGCCGTTCACAAGCTTCTCTATGTCGTGGCCCGCAACAGCTATCGGCAGCAGACCTACCGGTGTGAGCACTGAGAAACGTCCACCCACGTTGTCGGGGATGACATATGTCTCAAAACCCTCTTTATCGGCCATAGTGCGCAGCGCACCCTTATTGGCGTCCGTAATAGCCACGATGAGTTCCTTGGCCTTATCCGCGCCTACAGCCTTGACCAGCATATCCTTGAGGATACGGAATGCGATGGCCGGCTCGGTAGTCGTACCGCTCTTGGAGATGACGATGATACCGAAACGCTTGCCGGTGAGCAGTTTCTGCAATTCACCGATATACTCTTCGCCTATGTTCTGACCGGCATAGAGCACCTTTGGCTCTTTGGGAGCCGGAGCATACATGTCTGCGAAATTATCCGACAATGCAGTGATGACTGCCTTCGCACCCAGATATGACCCGCCGATACCGATACATACCACGTAGTCGCAATTCTCACGCAGACGTTCGGCGGTCTTGTTGATACGTCCTATAAGTTCGGCTGAAATTTCTGACGGGAGTTTCTGCCAGCCCAAGAAATCATTGCCCGCGCCGCTCTCTTCCTCCAGAGTGGTCAGCGCCGCTGTTGAGGGGGCATCAAGATTCTTGTACTCCTTTTCAGCAAAATAGACAGCATCCTGAATGTTCAAATCGATTGTTTTCATATTTTTTACCTTTAGATTAATTATTATAGTCTCTTAATTTCTATCGTATGCTGCGGGGATAATCGCTCACCCTCCCGCAATCGTACATCAATATAACATCCCGTGAGTCACAATCTGCTCACGCTTTGAGATTATTTAACACTTTGAGCGACGCTGCGGGGACGCTGTTCAGCTGAACGTGTCGGTGATGCGGTCGAACGCCCGTCGGGGGCTGACACCCTCATACAGTATTGAGTGTACGCAGTCCAGTATCGGCATATCGACGCCGACCCCGGACTCATTTATCTCGTAGATGCACTTGGTGCCGTAATAACCCTCAGCCACCATCGCCATCTCCATCATCGCCGCCTTGACGCTGTAACCTTTGCCAATCATCGAGCCGAAATTGTGATTGCGTGAGAACTTGCTGTATGCCGTCACAAGCAGGTCGCCGAGGTAGGCCGAACGGCATATGTCACGCTCCATCGGGGCGATAGCGTCGACAAACCGGCGTATTTCCCGTATGGCGTTACACACCAGCATGGCCATGAAGTTGTCGCCTGCCTTCATGCCGCTCACTATTCCTCCCGCGATGGCATATACGTTCTTGAGCACCGCGCTGTATTCAATGCCGGCCACATCCGAAGATATGATGGTCTTCATCTTCGGACCCGCCAGCAGGTTGGCAAACTGTCGGCTCTTGTCCGTATCGTGACATCCGATGGTCAGATAGCTAAGGCGGTCGAGCGCTACCTCCTCCGCATGACAAGGACCTCCGATGACCATCAGGTTCTCGTCGGCGCAACCGAAGCGTGACGCAAAATATTCGGTCACTATCATGTTGTGTTCAGGCACGATACCCTTGACCGCCGACACTATGTTCTTGCGCGAGACGTCGACTGTTATGCGGTCGGCCTCCGAGCGGAAATATGGTGACGGCACGGCCACGACCAGTGTGTCGGCCGCCTCACATACATGATTGATATTATCGTCAAAGTCGATACGTTCCGTGTCAAACGTCACGTCCGACAGGTACACCGGATTGTGGCGATACTTGATAAAGTCATCTATACGGTCTCGACGGTGCATATACCATTCGATACGGTCGCAATTGGTCAGCAGCAGTTTGGCCAACGCTGTCGCCCAACTGCCGCCACCTATCACGGCTACTCTGCCTAACGTGCTCATATCTTCTCTGTTATCGACTCTAAATCTGTTATGACTCCTGTGCCGGTTCCTCTTCTGTGGTCTTGGCCTTTACCTCCGGACGCATCTGCGGGAAGAGGAGTACCTCCTGGATGGTCTGCTGACCGGTCAGCAACATTGCCAGACGGTCCATGCCTATACCCATACCCGATGTCGGGGGCATACCGTATTCCAGAGCGCGGATGAAGTCCTTGTCGATTATCATAGCCTCGTCGTCACCCTTGTCGGCAAGCTTCATCTGCTCCACAAAACGTTCATACTGGTCGATTGGGTCATTCAGCTCCGAGTAGGCGTTGGCCAGCTCCTTGCCATTGACCATCAGCTCGAAACGCTCGGTCAGCTCCGGATTGTCGCGGTGACGCTTGGTCAGCGGAGACATCTCTATCGGATAGTCTATGATAAAGGTCGGCTGTATCATCTTTCCCTCGCATTCCGCGCCGAAGATTTCATCTATCAGCTTGCCCTTGCCCCATGAGTCGTCCACATCGATGTGGCGCTCCTTACAGAATGCGCGCAGCTCCTCCTCGCTCTTGCCCGTGATATCGAAACCGGTCTCGTTGAGGATAGCCTCCGTCATGGTGATGCGCGGATAGGGAGCCTTGAAGTCTATCTCGTTCTCACCTATCTGAATCTTGGTAGTGCCGTTCACGTCGAGAGCTATCTTCTCAAGCATACGCTCCGTGAAGTTCATCATCCAGTTGTAATCCTTGTAGGGGACATATATTTCCATGCAGGTGAACTCCGGATTGTGAGTGCGGTCCATGCC
>CAMWRB010000099.1 GCA_947176545.1 uncultured Porphyromonadaceae bacterium | reverse complement strand
GTGGAGGATTGTGTGTGTGGGGGGGGTAGAGTTTGGGAGCCGGTCAGAAGTTCATGGAGGCGGAGAGGCCTATATATTGGTCGTTGGCAGCGGGTACTATGGCGAAGTCGTGATGTCGTGCCCACGGAGTTGTGAAGATATAGGCTGAGCCGACGCCAATAGCGGCACCGGCAACGACATCCCACCAGTGATGTTTTTTGGCCAACACTCGACCTACAGCGGTATATGTAGCCAATGCATACGCCGGAGCGCCAAATTTCCATCCATATCTTCGCTGCAGAAATCCGGCTGCAGCAAAGGCTACGGTTGAATGTCCCGATGGAAAAGAGTGATAATTGCTGTGGTCCGGTCGTAATTCACGTACCGAATATTTCAAAATCAACATCGAACCAATTGAGGCAGCTGCTGTAAACGCAGCTTGTTTCAATCCTTGCCAATCACGCGCTATACAGATTCCTGCCAATGTCGCAACAGGCAATGTCATTGCCACAATGTCTGTAGATGTATCGACACCTTTCTGAAAGGGAGTCTGTGCCAAAGGTTCTAACGGAGAGACCGGAGGATAATATATTTGCTGACCATTGACAGCAGAAAAGGTTATAAACGCTACAATTATAAGGATAATTCGTTTCATAGTCAGTAGTGTAATAGAGTCGGTCTGCAAAATAACCACTCATAGAATATGACACATGACAGAGTATTATTCCAATTTTAACTTCAGCTAAATCAGCTGGGAAGAATGTGCTACCAGATTTTAACCTCAGTATAAAGATTAGGAACTAACAGAACAAAACTCTGAATTTGAGTATAAATTTAGGCAAAAAAATAATCAACCCTGCTATTACGACAGCTATTACGGCAAGAAGAACCGCTCCGGCAGCGATGTCCTTACATCTTCCGATATATGCATCATACCCTTCACAGACACGGTCAGCCAATGTCTCGATTGCCGAATTGAACGCTTCAGCGGCCAATACCATCCCGATACATATCATTACAATGCACCACTCAGCGGCCGAGATTTCGAACCACCATCCGCAGAGCAGTACAATCAGTGTCACGAACGCATGTATACAGGCATTGGGCTGCCTGAACAAGAGCCCAATGCCATGTATAGCGTATTTGAATGAACGGAGTCTCGACTTAAGAGTCCAACCTGAATTATTCATTCTAATAATCGTAAATCAGACTGAATTGGTCCACAAACAGACAGGCTCCGACTCCACCCGTAAAGAAGTCACCATACTTGGAGGCGGCACATGTAATCTGTATGTAGGAGGGAATACGTGCAGTGGAGCGATACTTCAGTTCAATCTCAAATTCCTGCCATCCATCTGTGTCCGAGCCGCGTATCAGTTCGCCGTAAGCTATGATAGCCGGTGAAGCAGGGTCGAAAATCTGTCTGTTCTTCGGATTGGTACGTATCTCGTACGGCGCAGTCCAGTCTGTCATTGCCACATAAATGTGACAGGAGTCGGGGCGGTCAATCAGATATTTAAGGTCGGCCGAGGCATAATTGATGGGTGCCGTATTATATTTATAGTATCCTCTGAGCTTGGTGGGACGCACACTCCACGGGCGTCCGAAATCAAGAATACCGTTTGTTCCGTCTACACGGACGAATTTACCTGTATATATGGAGCCGGCGGCAAGTTTACCGATACCGGCAATACCGACGAAGCGTGTTTCGAGCTTCGCACTCTGTCCTGAGCCGGTAGGTGTATCATCAGACGGCACGACATTGGATTGTCCCAAAGTCGCAGCACCGGTATTACCGGTATCCCAGAACTGAGTACCACCTTCATTCCAGGGACACCATATGCGACCGTTCTGCCACCACTGGTCGAAGCTACCATCTATAAGGTCCTCGGTTGCTTCGGTAGTCACCTCAAACTCATTGGCAATATTTTCGCCTGAGACTGCACGCACCACATACTTGGTAAGCGGAGTCAGATGCGGTATGCATACTGAGAACGCGCCCTCATTCTGCGTAACCTGTGAGGCCGGGATATCAATCCATGTTTCGCTGTCTGCCGGACGATACTGGAATGAATTGGCGACATCAGCCGGTCCGTTACCGTAAGCCCAAATGACCTGTGACCAGGCATCTACCTGTGTCGTCTCAACTATCGTCTCAGTTCTCTCGACATATATGGTCCATTCCGTTGTCCTGTCCCAGCAAGTGACATTGACGGTCAGAGGCTCCGATAGATTAATCTCGCCGGGTTCGAGAGCCGGCTCCATAGTGGTGATACCCTCCGGGCCGAGCTTAATACTGAGTAGCTTCAGGTGAGCGACATCAGCATTCCCCTGAACTCTTACCAATATTCTGTGAGCCACGTCATCAATAACGGTCTCTCCAATCTGTCCTTCGATGGTGAGATATCGCTCGATAGTCTGCTCGGCAGTAATGGTCCACTCATAATCCTGATATAGCGAAAGGGTAACTGTGAGCGGAGAAGTCATGTCGTATGTTCCTTCCAGAATATCGGGGTCGGCGGTAGCTCCCTCTGTACACCGGAACTCCGTAAATTTCACATTCTGAATATCTACGGTTTCATCGAGATATATAGTAGCCTTGTAAGCCAAAGAATCTATAGTGGCAGCCTGTTTCTCACCCTCCGCACTCAATTTCAGAATAAACTGCGGAATGCGGGGATAAGGAAGGTCATTTTTGATACAACCGGCAGCCACAAGTGCGACTATCACCGCTACCAATCCCGACGTCAGGATTCCGGAGTTTCGAAAGCCACGAACTCCGTTCACGATATTCTTAAGAAATCTAACGCTTATCATATATGTATGCCTATACCAAAGGCGAGGTTAAACAGGTTAATCTTGAAATTAGCTCCCGAAGTAAATCTATTGCCCAAATCGACACCGTCGACCGTCTGACGTTCATTGCGAAGATAGAAACCGAAGACGCCGAAAGAGAGATTGAACGACACATTCTCCATGATAAACACGCA
The DNA here is from genome assembly GCA_947176545.1 of uncultured Porphyromonadaceae bacterium. Taxonomy (GTDB): domain Bacteria; phylum Bacteroidota; class Bacteroidia; order Bacteroidales; family Muribaculaceae; genus Lepagella. Next base: position 2,548 of record CAMWRB010000099.1, on the reverse strand, counting down.
TACACCCGGCGAGAATGTCAGGCGGGCTTCCATATTGGTGGTGTGTGTCCGTTTGAGCTCACTGTTGAAAGGACGTTCAAAATCGCTGCTTCCTGATGAGAACGCCAATTCGACCTCATTGTATATTCCGAAGCGTCCGCGTCTCGTCAATCCATAGTACTGTTGCAAAGTCAAGGCTGCCGCATACGACTCCGACTTATACAGGATATCGTGCAGATTGAAGTTCATATCCTCGTCGATATCCACCTTCATAGAGCCGAGAGCCGCCCGTCCGGTAGTATAACCCAATCGTAAACCGACCGAAAGGTTATTGCGAATGAAATAGCTCAGATACGGCTTTACATTAAACGTATGTGCGCCGATATCAATATCGCTTACCATATTCAACATCCCCATATTGCTGACATCGAACTGCCCGTACGACACAGTCAGTCCGAAATGCCATGACCCTTTGGGGATAAAAAGCATATTGAAGAGTCCGCGGTCATAGCGGCCGAGATTTCTTGTCTTGAGCACCATCGGGATAGTGTCACCGCGGAAGACCGTCATCTCATGAATGTCGAGACGCATCGGGTCATCTACGACACGCGAATGACCTTTGACCAGCTGTTTATAGTCTTCAAGCAGGGAGTCCGGCATCCACACATACCTGCCGCCGGTGCGCAACGAGTCAGGCAACGTCGCGGCCATATCCGCCGTATCGACTGAATCATTATTTACTATCTTGGTTTCAGTAGTTGTCACGACTTTGGTCGTTGTGACGCTTGTCACTCTCTTGGGAGCATCATTACGTTGACCAAGAGCCGAGAACGCCGTCATGCCGAGCGCGAGCATCAGGCAAGTGACAAATTTGATATTAACTTTCTTTCCCATGGTCTACAAATAAAATACAGCTCCGAAGGAGATTGAGAACAGATTGATTTTAAAATTGGCGGATTTGCTGTGCCGTCTGGCCACATATATCTGGTCTGTTATTGTCTTGGCCGAATTATATGAAAAGCCGAGCACACCGATATTGACCTCGAGCGCGGAATAGTTGTTAAGAAAGACGCACAATCCCGGTGTCAATCCTATGTCAAAAGAGAATGTGCGCTCATACGAGCCTGTAAGGTCTTCTCCCTTACCAACCATAATCTTCGACTGACCTCCGCCGAGACCGAGCTGGATTTCGTTGAAAAATCCGAATCTCTTGGAACGTCCGATTGAGAAATAATTGCGGTAAATGCCGTACGCCTTATAATTGTGAGCAAGACGGTACAGATGCTCTATACTGTAATCAGTCTCTGAATCCAGCACGACATCCGCGTTCTCCAGTTTGGTCAGCGAGCGGTCGTAACTGAATCTGATACCGGCTGCCATATCATCCTTGAAAGCGTAGGCCGCCATCGGTGCTATCCTGACATTGTACGTATCTCCCGAAATTCCCTCGAAAATCAGAAACTGATACTTATTCTGATTACTTTGGGAATATGAGACCGAGAGACCGGTAATCCATTGTCCCTTCGGGACGAACACTACCGACTCGATATCTCTCTCAAATAATTCCTGTGCCCCGGCCGGGAAAATACCCGCTGACATCAGCAGGCATATCCAAACAATCGCAAGACGCAGACGCTTTAGTGGAATCTTCATAAATCTGACAGCCATTTTCCCCTGACTGATTTCTGACGCCGGCAACAGATGAAATCTGTCCGTAACGTCCGGTATCTGCATGACACGCAATGTCAATCACGTCTCATATCAGGGATGGTTTAATAATCTGCAAATTTAAATAAAAAAATCTAAAAAATAAGACTGTGCCGATTATACCATGAAATTATCATGAATACATCATCGGCACAGTCACATTAATTGTATGTTGCTATGTTCACGAAAAATGATTACTCATATATGAGTTCGAAATCGTCGAGATACATGACGCTCGATGACGAGCCACAGAAGTAGTCGCCGAATTTGGAGGCGGAAGCCACAATCACGAGATAGAGGGGTTTCTGTGTCTTGGCGCGTGAAGTGTATACAAAGGGTATATCGACTGTAGCCAAACCATTGTCCGGACCAAAGGCGCTATCCCATGTCACCTGTCCGTAGGCCACCACCTTATCATAGTCTTCAGCCGGATTACCATCCTCATTGGTGGCAGCAGCCGGGAACAATTTACGATTGCTTGGATTGGTACGTATTTCAATCGGAGCGGTAGTGAGTGCGATATATATCTGACCGTGGTCCGTTCCGCCAGCGGTGATATCCACATATTTCTCATTTCCGTCTTTGATGCTGACACCTCCTCCCGGGCGATAATTGGCATATACGCGAAGTTTGGTCGGGTGCGAGCCGTTATATTGACGTCCGAGTGAGAGAATACCATTGGTGCCGTCGGTCTTGACATAGCTGCCGACGAACATATTACCTGCCGCAATGATACCCATAGCCGCAGTAGAGGCAAGACGGGCACTGTATGAACCCCCGTGCTTGATGTCGCCCGATTGGTCCAGCACGCCCTTGCTGGCTGGCGCCGCACCCTCGTTACCGGACCCCGAGAAGCTGGTAG
>CAMWRB010000098.1 GCA_947176545.1 uncultured Porphyromonadaceae bacterium | reverse complement strand
TGTCATTGCTTGGGCCATCCCAATGATTCAACTTACATACGGGGCCGGAGCACCTTTACCGCCGGAGCAGGCATCACTGCTGTATGATGAGGCCATATCGCAGGCGACTCAGTTGATGCTTAACAAGAATCATGATTATGATGAAGCATGGCGAGCAATGAGGGTCAGTTCCTTTACTGATATTATCTTACAGAAATTGCTACGCACCAAAGAGATAGAAGACCATCAGGGCAAGACTCTTATTTCCGAAGGTATAGATGCAAACTATATGGATATGATTAATTACGCCCTTTTTGCTCTCATCAAGCTCAATGAACAGGGATATAGTGAATAAAAGGATAGAAATTCTCACTCTTTGGGTGACATGGATTGTCAGATTGCTGACAGGTGCAGTCTTTATCTATTCCGGATTTGTCAAGGCTGTGGACCCATGGGGCACCCTCTACAAATTCATTGAATATTTTGACGCATGGCATCTCAATTTGCCGGTCAATCTTTTGCTTGTAGCTGTTTTCGCTCTATGCATCTATGAATTTGTCATCGGTGTATTTTTGGTGTCAGGAGCTTTCAGACGTTCCACTCCTCTGTTCGCACTCCTCTTCATGTGCGTGATGCTACCGCTTACACTTTGGATTGCTATGGCCAATCCGGTGGAGGATTGCGGATGTTTCGGAGATGCCCTGATACTTACCAATTGGCAGACCTTCTGGAAGAATATCATTCTCACACTTCTGCTTGTTTGGTTGCTCCGTTTCAACACCCGGCTGCAATGTCTTATCAGGCCATCTATTCAGTGGATTGCCCTTATCACTTCATCTGCATACATCGTATGCCTCGCTATGATAGGCTACTATTATCAACCTCTGATTGATTTCAGACCGTATCCCGACGGCGCAAAACTTATTGACGACGGTGTGACGGAAGACGATGAGTCTGAATACTTGTTCATTTATCGTAAAGATGGAGTAGACCACAGTTTCACAATCGAAGACACACTACCCGACGAAGCTGACGGATGGGAATTTATCGAGCGACGGCGCACTGACCCATCCAAAGTCATCATCAGCAAGCATCATAACTCGGCTTCTACTTTCAGAATATGGAGTGAAGACGGCAACGAGGATGTCACAGACGAAGTCATCGACAATGAAGGAGACTATCTTTTGCTACTTATGCCTGACCTTGATAATGTATCCATTTCCACTACATGGAAAATTAATGCACTGTATCGATGGACTGAAAATAACGACATCTCTATGATGGCTGTGGTGGCAGCGACCCCTCAAGGTATAGAACGATGGTACGACCTCGCGCTGCCTGAGTACCCAATATACACGGCTGAAGATACTGAGATAAAGATGCTGGCTCGCGGCAATCCGGCTGTAGCATTCATACGCGATGGAAAGGTAGAGTGGAAAAGTACACTACGGGCTCTTCCAAATGATGACTTTGCTTCCGACAAGGTCAATATCTCCCCTGACGAACTTAAACGGGATGACAAAACCGCCCTGCGCAACATCACATGGCTATACATCGCTGTAATGGCGGCTATCATATGCCTGTCGTATATGACTCACATTCCGAAATATTTCCAATTATACCGACGACGTTCCTCCTCAGACGAATCGACTCATTAATCATAACCGGGGAATCCCGACAGCGTCCGAACTTTCGCAGCTGCGGACATGGATTATGCTCCATCTTATGAAGAAACACACGGTTTACTCATGATGATATGGTTCACCGCGCAAGATTGTCATGGCACGGTACACTTGTTCGGTGAAAAACAGTCTTACCATTTCATGATTAAAGGTCATTTTCGACAACGATATCTTATTTGTAGTCCTGTCATACACACGTCGGGAGAAGCCGTACGCACCACCCACGATGAATACGCACCGTTTACAACCGGAGGCCATAATCTTTTCTATTGCCGATGCAAATTCGACACTACGGTACTCACGTCCGTGCTCGTCAAGAAGTATGACATAATCCGTCGGTTTGAGCGCCCCCAATATTAATTCACCTTCGGCCTCTTTCTGTTCGTTGGCAGACAGATGACCGGCACGTTTGACATCGGGCAACTCCAATATGGAATAGGGAATATAATGTTTCAGTCTCTTTAGATATTCTGCAATTCCTGATTTTACAAAATCGATTGTTGTTCGACCTACTGTCATTAATAATATTTCCATTAATCATCCATTTTGATTATCTTTGCAAAAATAATGATTTTTAATAATATGAAGAATAAGGATGAATTAATCGACATGCTTTTGGAACTTGCCTTTCTGGAGGATGTCGGTGATGGTGACCATACTACTCTCTCTACAATTCCGGCTGACGCAATGGGACGCAGCCGACTTATCATCAAAGAGGAGGGTATATTGTCAGGCGTCAATGTAGCTGAGAAAGTGCTTCATAAAGTCGACCCGACGATTAAGATGGAAGTTCTTATCGAAGATGGTGCCCGTGTCAAGCCCGGAGATATCGCCTTTACGGCCGAGGGTCCTGTCCGTTCGCTGCTCATAGCCGAACGAACCATGCTCAATATCATGCAGCGCATGAGCGGTGTAGCCACCATGACGCGCAAATATCAGGACCGTCTCGAGGGATTGCATACCCGAGTACTCGACACACGCAAGACTACACCGGGAATGCGTATGCTGGAGAAAGAGGCCGTTGCTTGCGGAGGTGGTACTAACCACCGCATCGGACTCTTTGACATGATTCTTATCAAGGATAACCATATTGATTTTGCGGGAGGAATAGAAAAGGCTATCGAACGCGCGAACCAATATTGTCGTGACAATAACAAGGACCTGAAGATAGAAGTCGAGGTCAGGTCACTCGATGATATCAGACGGGTATTGGCAGTCGGAGGGGTGGACAGAATAATGTTCGATAATTTTACTCCCGAACTAACAGCGGAAGCCGTCAAACTTGTAGATGGGAAGTACGAGACCGAATCATCGGGAGGTATTACTATTGAAAACCTTCGCGAGTATGGTGAAGCAGGTGTTGATTTCATATCAGTCGGTGCACTCACCCATAGCGTCAAGGGTCTCGATATGTCTTTCAAAGCATTTTGAATGCCGCATAAGAATTTTAATCAAATACACTACTGACTCTTTCACTGTCAGTTGATTCATATGCAGGCTGCAAATAAAAAGCAACTGGGCAAATATGCCAGAGAGTGGGGCGATATCGCTGAAGATATCGCCTCTAATTATCTTGCAGGTCTCGGACTCCCTGTTCTTGAACGTAAATGGTCGCCGCGGGGTGGACACAAGGAGATTGATATCATATGTCAGCAGGGGGACACTATTATATTTGTGGAAGTCAAAGCTCGCAGTGGACGCGATGAGTCTCCGTTGGATGCCATCAATCGCAAAAAGATGAATAATATTTTCCGCTGCGCGGATTCATATCTGCGTACTCTCCCGGGTACTCATTGGCAATATCGTTTCGACATCATCACACTTGAAGGGACTCCCGAAAACTATACGCTGCAGCATATTGAAGATGCATTTCTCGGTCCGTTAATCTCATATCGCTGATACCATTTCCGATAGGGTATAAAATAAAATCAGGACTTCGAGAACGAAGTCCTGATTTTATTTTACATACTCACAAACATCATATGCAGGTGAGCAAATCGACTAACAGTCGCAATTATAATGTTTCGCTGATAGCGGGAGTTTCCTGTACTTTCATCTTATCATCTTCGGGTGCACCCTCCTTGATGAAGAATACACATATAGCACCTATAAAGATAGCTACACCGGCTACGACCATCATTATATACTCCGGAGCAAGTTTTCCGGGTGTCGAGAAGATGCTCAGGATAACTCCGCCTAACAATGCTGCTACTATCTGAGGTATACATATGGTACAGTTGAACAGGCCGAGATACGCACCGATATTTCCACTCTTCAGCGAATTGGTCAGAATAGTGAACGGCCATGCCAACATTGCCGACCATGCACATCCTATCAGAATGAAGCTGATGAACAGCAGATACTGGTTGTCAAAAATACCCAATGTTACAAAACCGATTGCACCGAGAGCAAGTGAAAGTGAATATGAGAATTTACGGCTCTTGAAGCGTGGCAACATTAATGCCCAGATAACCGATGCCAATGCCTGAACTGCATATAAGAGACCTACCCAGTTGCCGGCATTATTATACTCATGACTTGTCGAATCAAGTACAACCTTATTTTCAGCAGTAAATGTTGCAGGATTGTTTACTTTATGCGTAGTGGCATCCTCGACTGAAACCTTACCGGACGCATCTCTGGTCAGAATGCTTGCCACAGTGACAGTAACATCACCCTTAAGAGATGAGAGCTCTTCATTGGAAAGAAGTTGTTTACCGCTCTCTACAGCAAGAACATCTTTCATTTCATTGTCGCTGACAAGAATATATTTACCCTTGAACTCTTGATTATCTGTCTTCAGACCCACAACAGTTTCAGTTTCGGGGGTGTGGAACGCTTTATAAGCAACTGTATTGGTAGCATATGTCCAAAGGAAAAGGAATGCGAACCAACAGAAGAACTGTACTATACCCACAGTCCAGAATGTCGAAGGAGCCTTCACAAGCAGGCTAATCAGGTTCGGAGATTTACCTTTGCGTGCATTCGGGTCGATACCGTTGTACTCATTATATACCTGAGGAGGCCATTCCTTGATTTTGATTAATGAGTATATGACGCAGATACACAGTATCGCTGCACCCAAGTAGAAAGACCAGATTACTGTCTGAGGAACAACACCGGCTGCTGCAGTATTTTTAAGGCCGATGAAGCCCAATACAAGCGGAAAGATATAACCCACTACTGAACCTGCATTACACAGGAAGCTCTGTATTGAATATGCCAGTCCCTTCTGCTTCTCATTGACCATATCTCCGACAAGCATCTTGAAGGGTTGCATCGCCATGTTGATGGAGGTGTCAAGCAACATCAGGGCTATCAGGCCAAAAATGATGGCACTCTGCACGGTAAACTCAAATGAACCGGCATTTGGCAACATACACATAACCACCACTGCCACAAGCGCTCCGAAAATCAGATAGGGGAGACGACGGCCGAAACGATTCCAGGTACGGTCGGAATACATACCCACTAACGGCTGTACTATCAGACCCATCAAAGGAGGCAGTATCCAGAAATAACTCAAATCGTGCGGGTCCGCTCCGATGGTAGTGAAAATACGGGAGACATTCGCACTTTGGAGAGCATATGCTATCTGAACTCCGAAAAAGCCGAAACTCAGATTCCATAGTTTCCAAAAACTTAAATCAGGTTTAGTTTTCATGTTATTGTGTTGGTTAATGATTTTAAGGATTATATGTTATTATATTATCATTAGTTATTTATCTATCTAACAATTTCATAAATTTCTCAACTCCTTATCTGCGAATAGAGCCAGGCTATCTCTTCAGGCCAAAGAGTCTCATCGGGAGTCTCAAGAATGAGAGGCATATTGTCAAATCTCGGGTCATTGAATAATCTTATAAAAAATTCCCTTCCTAATGTACC
>CAMWRB010000097.1 GCA_947176545.1 uncultured Porphyromonadaceae bacterium | reverse complement strand
GTCCAGCTCACTCTCCCCGCCCGTCCCGACACCCCCGTCTCACTCTCCCTCACAGCCATCCGTCTCAGGCATTAATTATCAGTGACTGATAACTAATCACTAAAAAAAGAGCCCCGCCGGGGCTCTTTTTTTTAAACTGTCAGGATTTCTTTCTCCTTCTCAGCGTATATATCGTCGATTTTCTTGATAAACTTATCGTGCGACTTCTGTACCAGAGCCTCACCATCCTTGGAGACGTCCTCGCTCATACCGTTCTTGACCTCCTTTTTCAGCGCGTCTATTGCCTCGCGGCGGGCATTGCGGACAGACACTTTCGCCGTCTCGGCCTCACCCTTGCACTGCTTTACCAGAGTCTTACGGCGGTCTTCGGTCAGAGGCGGTATTGACAGGCGTATTACCTCACCGTTATTCTCCGGAGTGATTCCCAGCTCGGAGTTGATGATTGCCTTCTCTATCTCCTTGAACATAGACTTCTCCCACGGAGTGATGGCGATGGTTCGCGCATCAGGCACGGATATATTGGCCACATTAGATATCGGAGCCTGCGAACCGTAATAGTCCACGCGGATACCGTCCAGCAGACGTGCGGACGCTTTGCCGGCACGGATACGGCTCAGAGTATCCTCCAGATACTCCACAGCAAGCTGCATGGAGTCCTCGGCATTCTGTATATATTCCTTAACTTCCATAATGTATATAGGTTTGATTTGTTGTCTTCTCTCTTAGCTCTCTTGGCTCTCTTAGCTCTCTTAGCTCTCTTAGCTCTCTTAGCTTTCTTGGCTCTCTTAGCTCTCTTGGCTATTTTAGCTATTTTAGCTACATTAGCTGCCGGCGGTCACGTAGGTGCCGATATTCTCGCCTGAGAGCATTTTCATCAGATTGCCCTCGGTATCCATGTCGAACACATAGATAGGCATATTGTTCTCCTTGCAGAGAGCTGTCGCCGTGATATCCATCACGCGCAGATTGCGTGACAGGATTTCGTCATACGTGATTTCGTCAAATTTCTCGGCTTTCGGGTCTTTCTCCGGGTCAGCCGTGTAGATGCCGTCCACTCGCGTCCCCTTGAGCATGACCTCCGCACCCGTCTCGATGGCACGAAGAGCCGAACCGGTATCGGTCGTGAAGTAGGGGTTGCCCGTGCCGCAGGTGATGATTGCCACCTTGCCGCTCTTCATGGCCTCGATAGCCTTGCGGTTGGAGTAGGGCTCACCAATCGGAAACATCGGTATGGCAGTCAGCACCACAGCCTCCTGACCCTGAGCCTCCAGCGCTGATGAGAGAGCCAGTGAATTTATAACCGTAGCAAGCATACCCATCTGGTCACCCTTTACACGGTCGAAACCCTTGGCTGCACCCGACAGACCGCGGAAGATGTTGCCGCCACCTATCACTATGCAGACTTCAACGCCGGCTGCAACAGCCTCACGTATCTGACGAGCGTATGAATCCAGACGCTCGCGGTCGATGCCATAGCCCTGATGACCCATCAGGGACTCGCCCGACAATTTCAGAAGTATTCTCTTAAATCTCATATCCATAAATCCAAATATCACCCCCACCCCGACTTATCACTTCTTACTTATCACTGATGACTTATCATTTATGACTTATCACTTATGATTTACGACTCGCATCTCCCCCTTTGCATCGCGAAGCTGTCCCGTTATAGTCGCGGAGCGACTATCGACTCGCATCGTCCCCTTTGCGTCGCGAAGCTGTTCCGTTATAGTCGCGGAGCGACTATCTCACAAAGATAATTATTTTTATCTTTTGTTGCCACATTTTGGTGATTATTTGTACCTTTACGACAATAATATTTCAACACCCGCGGCCATGTACAGATTACTGCTCGCCATATCCCTGATACTCCCCCTCTTTCTACTCCCCGCCTGCGTCAATGAGACCCCCGACGGCACCGACCCCGTAACCGTCGGTATGCGTGTTCCCCGGTTTGAAGTCACGACGCTTGACGGCGATGTCTTCTCGACACGCGGAGACCTGACGGGCGAAATGATGATAATATTTTTCAACACCGAATGCCCCGACTGCGAGCGCGAATTACCGCTCGTGCAGCAATATTATGACCGCACTCTCACTATCCCCGCCGACCGGCGCACACGCCTCATCTGTATTTCGCGCGAGGAGAACGCCCGGTCTGTCAGCGATTATTGGCATCAGCATGACTTCACGATGCCGGTCGCGGCCTGTGACGACCGCGCGGTATACTCCCTTTTCGCTATTTCCGGTATTCCCCGCGTCTACACCATCCGGGACGGCATAATCTGCTCTGTCTCATCCTCTCTCCCTTAGAGCCTTAGAGCCTTAGAGCCTTAGAGTCTATAAGGATTATTTGAAGAACAATCCTACCTCATCACGCAATCCCTCCGGGAGTGCCACGCCGCGACGTTCAAGCGACTCCAGCCATCCTCCGACCTCATCGTCGCGCATCGTCATCAGCACCTCCCGAAATTCATCCGTCTCAGCCTCATCATATCCGTCAGCAGGTCGGCCGGCATATCGGTTCAGCTCCTCATCCTCATAATATACCGGCTTCTCGACGTACGGCTGACCGAGTTTTTCGCACACAGCATGCATCCCACAGCAACCGCTTGGCCTGTCAGACCCTTCAGACGTGTCTGACCCGTCCGGCGAGTCCGCCACTGCAGCATGATGCCCGCCGCCGCGACGATTATGATTGTAATACAGCAGCAGGCCGAAAGCCACCGTCACCGCAAGGATTATCAATGCTCCTCCCATACCTCCATTACCTTGTTAAGTTCATCGAAGTAGCGGGGAAAAGACTTGCCCACCACTTCCGGATTTTCTATTACCAACCCCGGATACAAAACCCGTGCCGGAGCAAAGGCCATTGCCATACGATGGTCCCTGTAAGTGGATATTACCGGCCGGGACTCACTCTCGCAGCGTTCTCCCTCCCAACGTAAATCGCTGCCGTCGCTCTCCAGCACATACCCTAACTTGTGCATCTCGTTTATCAACGCCGAGATGCGGTCGCTCTCCTTATGGCGCAAGTGGCCGATTCCGGTCAGGCGGAACCGCATCCCCGACAGGGCTAAAGCCACACAGACAGCCGGAGTCAGGTCGGGAGTGCTGTTGAGGTTGAGGGTCAACATCTGACCGCGTCCAAGCATCGAGACCATCATGTCGCGCATCCCCGCATCACACCTCAGCGTCGCTCCTCCGCGCTCATTGTAGATTGTCTCCACACCGAGAGTCTTGAAAATCCGTGCGCAGGCCGCATCCCCCTGCAGGCTCTCCCATGCCGGTGTCAGCGACGCTATCTCCACATCGCGCCCCGGGCAGAGAGCAGCCAGTTCGTAGAAGTAGGAAGCGGCACTCCAGTCAGCCTCTATGGTTATCTCCTCCGGGGGTGTGGGTATGGTGTGTTCCACCATGATGACATTATCCTCGTGTCGGCACTCTATCCCATATTGGCGCATCACAGATTCCGTCATCGACAGATACGACTGTGAGACTCTCTCCTCGCCGGTCAGTATAAGCCGCAGACCCTCTTCCCATAACGGCGACACCATCATAAGGGCTGAGAGAAACTGCGAACTGACCCCGGCATCAATGCGGACCTCACCCCCGCTCAACCGTCGACCGCATATGTGCAGCGGAGCGTAACCCTCGCGCTCTGAGCAGACTATCTCCGCACCACAGTCGCGCAGCGCATCCACCAGTATGGAGATAGGACGCTCCATCAGGCGTTCGCTGCCGGTCAGATACACATCTTTCCCCGGTGTAGAGGCCGCCAACGCCGTGTAAAAGCGTATCGGTGCGCCCCCCTCACCTATATATATATGCGTACTCCGGCTGTCGAGCGCCTCGACCATAGCGGCGACATCCTCGGCATCCGGCAGACATTTTATCACCGCACACCCGGCACCGCAAGCCGACGACACAGCATTCATCGTCAGCACGCGCAAGGCTATTGACTTGGAGAGAGGGAGGTTGATTACTGGGTTCATAATCGTTCGCTTGGGTTATTATTTCAGAGCCTGTATCATATTCTGTAAAAAAGACACGCGTCACCATACGAAAGGAAGCGGAAGTCGGCATCAAGGGCGGCATCGTACGCACGACGCCACACTTGCGGCTTGTCGGAGCCCGGCTCTAAGAATGAACTGACCAGCAGCAGCAACGTCGATTGCGGCTGATGAAAATTAGTCACCATCATATCCACCACGCGCCAGCCGAAACCGGGTGCTATCATGATTTGTGTCGAGCCGTTGAGAGTCTCCTCGCCGTGAGACTTCATCGCGTCACGCAGCGTACGCAACAGCGTGAGTGTATCTTCATCCCTGTCTTCGTAGGCCATCCACTGGTCTATGTGCATCTCCCCGCGGTCCGAGACGTCGCGCGTACGCGCCAATCGTCCGAAGTATGGCAATGACTCCAGAGTGCGCACCGAGGTCGTGCCCACAGCCAGCACCGGCCGTCCCGTTTCGATGGCAGTTATCAGGCTCTCTATGACGTGCAGCGGCACGCTGACACTCTCCGTATGCATCGGATGGTCACCGATGGTCGCGGATTTCACCGGTTTGAACGTCCCTGCGCCGACATGCAGCGTCACCTTCTCTATCTCCACGCCGGTGTCCGCCAGGCGCTCGAGCAGCGGTGTGGTAAAGTGCAGTCCGGCCGTCGGAGCCGCCACACTACCCTTGACCCGCGAATATACCGTCTGGTAATCATCACGGTCGCCCTCCTCCGACTCACGGTTCAGGTAGGGAGGTATCGGTATGTTACCGGCAGCCTCGACTATAGTCGCAAACGGCAACTCTCCCGTCCACTCCAGCTCTATATATCGTGTACCCCCATGTTCACCCTCCGGCATCTCATCAAGAAGTCTTGCCTGCAGCGTCACCTCGCGCCCCTCGATTTCGATTCGCTTGGTCAGCGGGCCTCCCTTCCATTTTTTCAGATTGCCTACCAGACCCGTCCATACACAACGATGTGTCTCCGCAAACGACTGAGCGTAATCGACAGGCCTGTAAGGTTCGAGCAGGAAAATCTCGATTCTGCTGCCCGTCTCCTTATGAAACTCCATACGCGCATTGATAACCCGGGTCTCGTTGCAAATCATCAACGGTTTGCGTTCACCCAACAGCTCCGGCAATTCATCAAAGCGATGATGCTCCGGCCGCCCCGCCCTGTCAGCCACAAGAAGCTTACAGCGGTCGCGTTCGCTGAGCGGATGCTTTGCAATCCGCTCATCCGGCAACTCATAGTCAAACTCCTCAATACGTATCTCCTTTATATCCTCAATCTTCATAACTCTAAATATTACCCCTCCGACCCCTCCGATAAGTCCGACCAGTCTGACCAGTCTGACTTATCTGACCCGTCCGACCCGTCTGACCTGTCTGACTAATCTGACTTATCCGACTCGTCCGACCCGTCTGACCCGTCTGACCCGTCAGACCGCTCTCCTCTCATATCCCTTCCCCCAATTTTTTTTACAAAAATAACAAAAAAAATTTGGAGAATTAAAAAATCCATATTAACTTTGCATTCGCAAACGGGCGATTAGCTCAGCTGGTTTAGAGCGTCTGCCTTACAAGCAGAGGGTCTGC
>CAMWRB010000096.1 GCA_947176545.1 uncultured Porphyromonadaceae bacterium | reverse complement strand
GCCCTGGAGGTTGAAGTAAACAGCCTCTTCGTCAGCAGCGTCGATAGTCTTGACAGCAGTCGGGATATCAGACTGTACCATACCGGTCAGGTCGTTGTTGATACGAACGTATACGGGAGTAGAATCGTCAGAACCCTGCCAGAGGGGAGCTTCTGAAGTGTCGTCAGCCTCTACGAGAGTGAAAGGTACTGCTACTGCATCAGCGAGCATGTTAGCCTCACCAAATACGGGGTTGTAACGCTTGTCACCGAGACGGAAGTCTACACGGTCACCAACCTCAAATTTGATTGTATGGATAGTTGCGTAGCTGCCTTCAACATAGGTGCCGTCAGCATTCTTAATGGGGTTCATGCGGTGGATACCGGTATTACCGTTAGCCTTAGTGATGTTGATAGTGGCGGGAGCCGGGTCAGTCTGAATGAGAGTTACAGTCTTCTTGGAGATGTTCACATTGTAAGTAACGTTGGCATCGAAGTCGAAACGAACGTAGCCGGGGTCTTCGTCAGTGAGGGGGTAAACAATCACGAGGTTACCGGTAGCCTCATCCTCTGAAATCTCACCGATAGAGGGGTCGTAACCATAATTAACACCATGAATGTTGAACATTACCTCATCTTCGGCGCCGATTTGACCTGACCAAGTATAGTCGTCATCATCGGTATCATCAAGAGCAGTCATTGGGTAAGATTTAGATTCATGGCCTGTGTCAGTGCGGTCATTGATAAGGATATTGGCTTCACCGGTTGAGTCACCATAATCGAAAGAGATTTTCATTGTTGTGGGGTCTACAACAACAGTCCAGTCACCATTTGCGATAGTCCAGGTTTTAGGATTCTGATAACCGTAAACCATATCGAAAGACTCTGTCTCATTTACAGCAACATCAGCGTCAGCAGGAGGAGCAAGACGAGCGCCATCATTCCAATCGACATTTGATTGGCCATAGAAGATTGCGAAGTAATTGGTAGCTGCGGTATTAGCAGGAATACTAAGGGCTATCTTATATACATCCTCACCTTCCTGTTTTTCCATTTCATGACCAAATGACCAAGTTCCGTTTAAATTCCATGCGGCAAACCATTTGTAATTAACATCCTCACCTTCAGCTGATACTGTTAGTGTATTGTCAGCAGCATTTAATGTGAATGTCACATTGTCAAGATCTGCACCAGCTTTAAGATTGGGACAGTTATCATAATGGTCAAGTGTATATGTCTGGCTTGCGTTTATTGTCATGTCACCGCCAAATTGATTTGTCCAGTTGATATTAGATATTTTGAAAGGCACCCCCGGAGGTACAGAGCCAGTGAAAGTATATATATCAGAACCCTCAACATGGTCAAATTTATATTCTTCTTTATGATTCCAACCATTCATTTCACCAACTAAATACAATGCGGTAGTATCTATAGGCTGCACTTCTCCTTCTGCTACATAGCTGCCATCAACAACTGTTGCGATATGTTCAGCTTTTTCATTGTAAACGTATCCATCAGTAGCTGCAAGATTGGAGGTTTGGCCGTTACCCCATCCTCCTTTGTTCGCAAAAATTATTGTCGGATAATTGGTTTCTACCATGCAGAGGAGGTGTTCGTCAATTGTAACCTCAGTGGTGGTAGCCCAAGCATCAGGAGTGCCATCAGTAAGGCCGAACTGCCATACACCAACATTTTCCCAGCTTGCCGGCTTTTCAAAATACACTGTTGCGGCATCAGCGGTTGAGAGGGTCGCTGAGAGCAACGCTGCTCCAAAGAGAGCGGTAAAGATTTTTTTCATAGGTTAATGAAATTGTTGTTATTTATTTAGTTAATTATAAAGTATTTACAATGAAATCTTATATGTGGCAACCGGAGAACCGGGGTATGGCTTTCACTATGCAGTAAGAGTCGGGAGATTGGAAAGAGTCAGTCTTGGTATCAAAACGATAGGGTGGGCATATGTTATCAACACGTAATCGTGTGATAATCTTACAGCTTTCTCATTCTCACGGCTAATTTAGCACATTTTATCCAATATTTGTGTTTGATTATGGCGTTTTAACAAATTTTAACATAAATAGGGTATTATGCCGCAGGGGCGCAATACATTGCGCCCACAGGTATTTGATGGATTATACGGAGTGGGCGCAATGTATTGCGCCCGTACGGGTGGGCGGATTGTATGGTGTGGGATGAAATATGACGTGGGTACAATGTGTTGCGCCCACGTCTGGAAATAGAGGAATGTGTCTTTATTCGATGGTGATTGTGGTCGGGGAGGTGGTCAGGGGGAGGATGACGGAGAGGGTGCCGTCGGTCAGCGCGTAGCCGTACTGTCGGATGGCCATCGGGGACATCCCCCGTTCCAGTTCGATTCCGTCTGCGACAACCTTGCGCGGAGCGCGGTTGCCGTAGCCGGGGATTTCCAGAGTCAGACGGCGGACTTCCGGCATATCGGGATATTGACCCTCGGAGGTGATATTGACCTCGATGACACCACCGTGTCGGCTTCCCTTGAATGTGGTGAGCTGATAGTCGTTGTTGTCAAGCGATACAGGGCTCTTGCGGTCGTCCATAAAGAGAGTGTAGCTCGTCTCTTCGTCCGAGGGGTAGTAGCGCATCGTGACGAGTGCGGGATTAAACTGAGTTACATTCTCGATTGGTTGCGGGTATTGGGGCACAAACGAACCCTGACGTACGAAGAGCGGGAGGATATCGAGGGGTGCGGGAACGGTGGCGGTAGTACCTCCGGCATATCGACGTGAGGGATTGTACCAGTCTATCCATTCACCGGCCGGGAAGATAACCTTGCGTGTTTTGACACCGGGCTGCATGACAGGAGCCACAAGGATATTGTCACCCCACAGGTATTCGTCCGTAATCTGACTATACTTGTCGGCAGTATTGTCACCGCGGAAGTTGAGCGGTCGGGCCATCGGGAGGCCGAACTCGGCGTTCTCGTAAGCGAGCGTATAGTTATAGGGCAACCACTCGTAGCGCATACGGATGAAGCGCTTGGTGATTTGCTCCATAGCGGGATAATGGTAAGGCTCGGGTTTGAGCTGCGCATGTGTGCGCAGAGCCGGTGTGAATGCCCCCATCTGCAGCCAGCGTACATATAGCTCCGGGTCGACGGGATGAGCCGGGTCGACGGCGAAACCGCCGATGTCGCTGCTCATGTAGCCGAGGCCTGAGAGTCCCGAATTGAGCATAAGCTTGACCTGAGGCTGCATACCCTCCCATGAACGAGCCACGTCGGTGGTCCAGGGGAAGACTCCGTAACGTTGCAGTCCGGCCGTTCCTCCGCGCATCAGCAGCATCGGACGGCGGTCCGGATAATCCTGACGCAGCATATCGTAGATGATGCGTGACCACTCGTTGCCGTAGACGTTATGATATTGCGAGGCTGTCTGACCGTTGTCGTGGTGTATGGTGAGCGGATGTACCTCAAGGTCGCCGAGGTCGCCCCACCACCCCTCGATGCCGTCGGCTGTCAGGCTGCGGTAGCGCTCAGCGAGCCATTCGCGCGTCTTGGGATTGGAGACGTCGAGCATACCGGCATCACCCACCCAGGTGGTGACATCGTGTGTATTGCCGTCCGAGTCTGTAGCGAGCATCGAGCGCTCCGAGAGATAGTTATAGTTGTCGATAGCGCCTTTCTTATTGACATAAGGCTGTGAGATAGCGACAAGGTTGATGTTCTGACGGCGGAGGTCGTCGAGCATCTGCTTATGGTCAGGCCATTGGACGGTATCCCATTCGAGTCGTCCCATGTCGGTCTCGACACCATACCAGTACAGGTCGAGTATTATTCCGTCGACGGGATATCCGCGCTGTTTGAGTGAGTCGACGGCTCCGAGTGCCTCCTTTTGGTTATGATAGCCATACTTCGAGGTGATGTAACCCAACGCCCAGAAGGGTGGGAGAGGCTGATGGCCGGTCAGGTCGGCATATCCTGCGGTCGCGCCGGCGAGGTCCTCTGTCGGTGAATTGACGAAGTAGTATGTCAGGAGTTCCGGAGTGTCGGAGGTGTAAACAATAGAGTCACCGCCCAGTGAGAGTGTGGCCGCGTTGTAGTCGTCGAAGAGGACACCGTAACCGCGGTCGGATACATACCAGGGAACAGTGATGCCCATCTGTGCCAGTCGGGGGTCGCCCTCACCGTAGCCATAGTTCTGACGGTTGTACATCACGAGCGTGTCGCCGTCGAGAGCGAGACGATGTCCGCGCTCACCGGCTCCGTAGATGTGTCCCGCGTTGTCTGCGGAGAAGGCTACACGTTTCAGATTGCCGGTGTTATTGACGCCGGTAGTCTCGGTAAGGAGAGGCTGGCCGGCAGCATCTGAAAATGACACCTGTCCGGAGAGACGGTCTACGGTAGCTATGGTGGTGGGGGTTATAATCTTGACCCACTGAGGAGTGACGAAGGTCGTGGCATGATAGCCCCGGTCGGTATCGATGGCAACGGCCTGCGTCGGGCGTGGAGTCTCTGTGACACCCGCCGGGAGATTGGTGACACGGAATATGTCGGAGGTGACCGGCTGTACCTGTATTGTGCCGTTGGCGGTAGTGACGGCGACGGTGCCGTTCTGCAGCGTATTGACCTCGCCGGGGAGGAGTGTGGCGGCAGCCGCGGCCATGAGAAGCAGCATGTTCATATCGCAGGCAGACTAATCAGAGTTCGATGTCTTCGTTGATGATGACGTGCCAGGGGAGGCCTGATTGGGCGAGCTTCTCGAGGAACGGGTCCGGGTCAAACTCCTCAACGTTATGCACACCCGGCTTCACCCATTTGCCGGTCAGGAACATATAGGCGCCGACCATAGCGGGAACGCCTGTGGTGTAAGATACAGCCTGGGCACCCGTATCGCGGTAAGCCTCCTGATGCGAGCAGTTGTTGTAGATGTAATATGTAGACTCCTTCCCCTCCTTGTCGAGACCGCGTATGCGGCATCCGATGGATGTCTCACCCGTGTAATTCTCTCCGAGGCTGCCCGGGTCGGGAAGTACGGCCTTGAGGAACTGGATGGGCACAATCTCCTGTCCGTTGTAGATTATGGGGTCAATGCCCGCCATGCCTATATTCTGAATGACGCGGAGATGAGTGAGGTATTCCTGTCCGAAAGTCATCCAGAAGCGGGCGCGACGGATGGTGGGATAATTGAGCACGAGACTCTCCAGCTCCTCGTGATAGAGCAGGTATGACTCACGCTCACCGATATTGGGATAATTGAGGGGACGATGGATTTCGAGGTTTTCAGTCTCTACCCATTTGCCATCCTCCCAGTACTTGCCTTTCTGAGTGATTTCGCGGATATTGATTTCGGGATTGAAGTTGGTGGCGAAAGCCTTGCCGTGATTGCCGGCGTTGCAGTCCACGATGTCGAGGTACTGCATCTCGGAGAAGTGGTGTTTTGCGGCATAAGCGACAAAGACTGCGCTGACACCCGGGTCGAAGCCGCAGCCGAGAATGGCGGTGAGTCCGGCCTTCTCGAAGCGCTCTCTGTAAGCCCACTGCCATGAATACTCGAAGTGGGCCTCATCCTTGGGCTCATAGTTGGCCGTGTCGAGATAGTTGACGCCACACTGCAGGCAGGCCTCCATGATGGTGAGGTCCTGGTAGGGGAGCGCGACGTTAATCACGAGCTCG
>CAMWRB010000095.1 GCA_947176545.1 uncultured Porphyromonadaceae bacterium | reverse complement strand
CTGACACGTTAAACTGGGATAGCTTCTATCCGCAACAGGCGTAAGATATGAGTAAAAAAGGTATAGACCAGAAATTCGTTCACTATGGCATACACCGTGATAACCTCTCTATGTTCGGGGCTATCAGCGTTGTTCTTAGGTCTCAAAATAGATAACCGCGACCACTTCATGGAAGTCGTCAATCAAGGAGCGGTCGGGCAGGTAAAGCCTGAAATTTGTTGGCTTTAGTTACGGGTGTTATTCATTCTTAAGCAATTTCGAGATTTTTTTTTCAATTGAAATAGCTTTTCGAACAGATTTACTGCCATAATAGTACTTGTTGCGGATTTTCCATATTTGTTTATTTGTGAGGGTAATATCTATCGGGAATGGTTCAAACTCATTTTTGAGATGAATTTCACGGTAGTATGAAACAAAACATAGTCTTGTAATATCTGCGCCGGTTTTATCAATTTGAATGCCATATGTCGTCATAAAGTAGTTTGCAATCTGAGGGAATGCGCAATATTCATGGAATATCCAGTAATCTTCATTGATTCTATCCTTATAGTTTAAGTATAAGAGGGCTTTTAAACCATTTCCGGAAGGAGATATCCAAACGCTGACCACAAATTTGTCTGAAATCAGCATCGCTTTTGCCTGTTCGAGATTTTCCACTTTGTCAATGTCTACAATCATCAATGATGTATAACCGGAAATGTCAAATTTATGTCTGTTGCAAAATGCTATTCCGGCAAATATAAACGATGGTAAATTCTTTTTCTCAGATATGTAGGATTGAATGTTACCATTTTGTAGAAGTTTACGAATATTCATAATCTGCATCTGATACACTCCTTTACGAATAGAGTTCAGAGCCTCGAACAATGTAATGGTTTTATACGAGATTGCATGAATATTCGGGCATAATGAGATTCTTTTATTTAATATAGCGCGTGTATCCATTCTAAATGCGAGTCTCTAATCTAATTATGTGTAAGCGAGCTTTTCATGTCCAATACCTGCGGCACTCAACAATATTTGTCCTTAAGTACGGCGGCATCGAGCAGATCGGTGTCTTTTGCAAACCAGGTCATCTGCTTCTTGGCATATACGCGAGTGTTCTTTTTGATACGTTCGATTGCTGTCTCTCTTGACATTTCTCCGTCGAAGTAGGCAAACATCTCCTTGAGTCCGACGGTGTTGAGCGAATTGAGTCCGCGCAGGTGTGATACGGATTCTGCCTCCTCTTCGAGACCGGCTTCCACCATAGCGTCGACCCGACTATTGATGCGCTCGAAAAGCTGTTGTCGCGGCATGTCGATATAATACTTCTCTATCTCAAAATTTCGTTGGACCTTCTTCCCTGTTCTAAGTGTGCTATATGGGCATCCGGAGGTCATTATGATTTCAACGGCATGAAACACACGCTTGATGTTGTTGAGGTCCACCTGCTCATAGTATATCGGGTCAAGCTCTTGAAGTCGTTGAAGAAGCCACTCGTTACCATTCACTGTATGAAGTTCGGTCAATTGTTGCCGGATGGTGTCCGGTACAGTCGGTAGCGGGTCAATGCCGTTGCAGAAGGCATCGATATACATCATCGAGCCTCCGCAGACAACGACGGTATCATTTTCAGCAAAAATATCATTGCACAGTTGGAGAGCCTGTTGCTCAAACAACGATGCGCTGTAGTATGCATCAAGCGGTAATACATCAATCATGTGATGTGGTACGGCTTTCAGTTGCTCGGGCGACGGAACGGCAGTGACGATGGGTATGCCACGATATATCTGACGGCTGTCGGCCGATATGATATGGGTGTCGAGACGGCGGGCTACCTCAATGGCAAGGGCCGACTTCCCGGAGGCAGTCGGCCCTGTTATAACTATAGCTTTCTTCATCAGAACGCTTGACAACTTATTCCGCGAGTTTGCGCGCTATGTTGATGATGACCTGACATGCCTTTTCCATCGACGGGATGGGCACGTACTCATAACGGCCGTGGAAGTTCTCGCCTCCGGCAAAAATATTAGGACAGGGTAGACCCTTGAACGACAGCTGAGCGCCATCAGTACCGCCACGAATCGGCTGAACGTGAGGCTCGATACCGGCTTCGCGCATGGCTTCTTCTGCAAGAGAAATGATGTGCATGACGGGCGCTATCTTCTCACGCATATTGTAGTATTGGTCGGTGATTTCAGCTGTGCAGCTGCCGGGGAATTCCTCGTTGGTCTTGGCTACCAGATGCTCTATCTCGCGCTTGCGGCTCTCGAAGCGTGCACGGTCGTGGTCGCGGATGATATAGTAGAGAGTAGTCTCCTCAACAGAGCCGTTGATGGCTACAAGATGGTAAAAACCCTCATAACCTTCGGTGTGTTCGGGGGTTTCCCAGCGCGGAAGCATGGATATAAACTGATTGGCTACACGTATTGAATTGACCATCTTGTGTTTGGCAGTTCCGGGATGAACGTTGCGGCCCTTAATTGTGATTTTGGCTCCGGCTGCATTGAAATTCTCATATTCGAGTTCACCGACAGCACCACCATCCATAGTGTATGCAAATTCGCAACCGAAACGTTCCACATCAAATTTGTGTGCACCTTTGCCTATCTCTTCGTCGGGATTAAAGGCGATACGTATCTTGCCGTGCTTGATTTCGGGATGAGCCTGCAGATATGCCACGGCTGAAATAATCTCCGCGATACCGGCTTTGTCGTCAGCACCAAGTAATGTTGTGCCATCGGTGACAATCAGGTCCTGACCGAGATAGTTGAGCATTTCAGGAAATTCCGAGGGAGACAGAATAATGTTCTGTGACTCGTTGAGAGTGATGTCTCCACCGTCATAGTTGCTGACGATGCGCGGATTAACATGTTTGCCGCTCATGTCGGGAGCTGTGTCAAGGTGAGCAATAAAACCGACTACCGGCACATCCTTTTCTACATTGGAAGGGAGTGTGGCCATAAGATAGCCGTTCTCATCGAGTGTTATCTCCTCAAGATTCATCTTCTCAAGCTCACCCTTAAGATATTTTGCAAACTCCATCTGACCCGGAGTGGAGGGGGTCATATTGGTCTCATCATCGCTCTGAGTGTCAAACTTCACAAAGCTTAGAAATCTATCTACGACATTCATGATATGGGATTTATTGGTCGATATGTTTTGATTTATTATGAACCTGTCTTGTGTGACAGGCTATATGACACAAATTTAACATATTCCGCAATATTAACCAAAAATTATTTCTTATATTTGTAATTATTATGAGTCTTGGAATGAATAAGAGTAACTATGGCAATAGCGGAAACCCTCCCCGTCGTATCAATTGGGGGCTGATTATCATCGGTGTGTGTGTAGCAGCGATAGTCATTTGGGGTATTGTCGGATTATCACGCTTGTCATCACAAAACAGGGAAGATGTGATGATAAAAACCAATCATATCCCGGGATTGGATAATGTCAAGGCGGTAAAGGGGACTGAATGGCCGGTCAGGGAATATGAGGGCTTCAGGCTTGCATTCAATGAGCAACGGCACACACCCGTATGGGTGTCATGGGAACTTCTTGCCACTGAAACGGATGGCCCGGAGTCAAGATACAAGACCTTCTGGCAGGATGAGGAGGTGTACGGATGTCCTTCGACGGCAGATTATAAAAACTCCGGTTATGACCGTGGGCATATGTGCCCTTCAGCAGACCAGAAATGGAGTGCAGACGCAATGCGCGACTGCTTCGTAATGGCCAATATGACTCCGCAGGACCATGAATTGAATGCCGGGGCGTGGGCCACTCTGGAAAAGAAGGAACGTGTATGGGCAGAGCGCGACTCCGCCATCGTGATTGTTGCCGGACCAATATATACGCCTGTCGATACGAAACGAATAGGTGACACAGGAGTAAGTGTGCCCGGAGCATTCTTTAAGGTTCTGCTGGCTCCATATCTCACAAAGCCAAGAGCCATTGGCTTTATTTTTCCAAATGCCAAATCACCGGGGAATATGCAGGATTATGCCGTATCGGTTGACCGTGTCGAGGAATTGACCGGTCTTGACTTCTTCTCGGCCTTACCCGACGATATTGAGAATGATGTAGAGTCAAGATATTCATTTACTGAATGGAACGGCCGTTAGTTACCACCTGAGTGTCAATATACAGATTATGGATTTAAACGATACTATAGCTGCCGTCTCGACACCTCCGGGTGTCGGAGGTATCGCCGTAATAAGAATCAGCGGTAGTGATGCGTTGGCGATAACGCAGCGTATATGGAGAGGTAAGGCATTGACAGAGTGTGACTCACATTCGGCGCATTTGGGCGATATTGTGGACAACAACGGCGAGGTAATAGATACGGCTGTTGCGACAATCTTCAGAGCACCGCGTTCATTCACAGGAGAGGATACGGTTGAATTATCCGTACATGGGTCCGTATGGATTCAGCAAGAGATTATCAATCTGTTGGTAGACGCAGGAGCACGCGTAGCATCGTCAGGAGAATTTACCCGCAGAGCCTTTGTGAACGGACGATTGGATTTAGCACAGGCCGAAGGAGTAGCGGATATGATTTCAGCATCTTCACGCGCCAATCTCCGACTTGCCACACGACAGATGAAAGGGGATTTCTCAAACAAACTTAACTCGATAAGAGAGGAAATGGTGACTCTCGCATCGCTTCTGGAATTGGAGCTTGACTTCTCGGAAGAGGATGTGGAATTTGCAGACCGTTCACATCTCAGACTGCTCAGCGAAGCATTAATGACAGAAATCGACCGTCTTGCCTCAACTTTTCGTGCCGGGCGCGCTATCAAGAATGGTGTGAATGTAGTAATAGCCGGATGTCCCAATGCGGGTAAATCAACACTGTTGAACAGGCTTGTCGGTGAGGAGAAGGCAATCGTGTCTGAAATTGCCGGCACCACGCGGGATATTATTGAGGATGTTGCGGAAATTGATGGAGTATTGTTCAGATTTGCCGATACCGCGGGATTGAGAGATTCGGACGACCGGATAGAGGCTATCGGTATCGAACGAGCTAAGAAACATATAGCCAACGCAGATATAATACTTTGTCTCATAGATGGAAGTGATGATTTATGCTCGCAGATGAAATATATGAAAGAGATTGTGGATTGTCATTCTGAAGGAATTAACGGCTGCGAAAGCGCATATGAACAAGTCGTTAAAGAAGGGGCTCGCGAACCCCGGAAAGATTCAGGAAGTGACTTCAATCCGGAGATAATATATGTCATCAGCAAAAGTGACCTCCGGGATAGAAAATCAGAAGTCACCTTAACAGATGAAAATATCAGTATTGATGACCCTGTAATTATCTCGGCCAAAGAAGGTTGGGGAATCGATGTTTTATGTGAGCGCCTGGTATCCGCCGCACGCAAAGGATTGGATTTACAATCGGAATTTATCGTGACGAATGCCCGTCACTACGAGAGCCTTAAAGAGACTCACCGCTCACTCGCCCGTTTTTTAACCTCGCTCGATGCCGGTCTAAGCGTCGACCTCCTGAGCCAGGACCTCCGCGAATCCATCCATCACCTCGGCACCATCACCGGCTCCATCACAACCGACACCCTCCTCCAAACCATCTTCTCCCGCTTCTGCATCGGAAAGTAGTACCAAAGGAGAGCCGAGAACGGAAATAACATCCGTA